>NZ_LJOU01000075.1:0-31425 GCF_001672085.1 Anabaena sp. AL93
GAGTAGGGGGAGTAGGGGGAGGAGTTTTACTGATGACAACTGACAACTGACAACTGACAACGAACAACTATCCTTGTGGTAAAAGAGCCATAATTTGGTCAATAAACAGTTGGTGATCGACTACAGGCTTAGAAATATAACCATCAGCACCACTTTGGTTCAAAAAATTCTCCCGATCGCCTTCCATCGCGTGTGCTGTTACTAAAATCACTGGTAAGTTAGCTGTTAGTGGGTTAGACTTTAACATTTGTGTAATTTTGATGCCATCAACAGACTTACCTTGGTATACACTATGTGATAGGGACACATCCATCAAAATCAGGTCAATTTCATGGGATTGAGCTATTTTCATCACCTCATCTACATCTTCTGTATGTTTTACCTCCACCCCCCCACGTTTACTCAGTATTTTAGAAAAAACACGAGCATTAATTAAATCATCTTCAACAATTAGAACAGTTTTCATAAGATTTCATACTAAATAGGGCTAACATCTGATCAAAATCTATTGTATTTTTAATAATCCATAAGCATAGATCACATCAAAAATAATACTACTGCTTTTTCTCATCATGAGTATCAAGATTATGTGAGTATTTCTATTTGATCATCCGTTATGCTGTAATTTTAGAGCGTGTTATCTTCTAGCGGCTGTTGTGTAGTGAAAATTCAGGGAAAAACCTCATGGCAAAACAGTTAAACCTTCTCTCCAAGGGACAGGTCATCACCACCGCCCTGCACACCGAAATGCAACGGTCATACCTAGAATATGCCATGAGTGTGATTGTGGGGCGAGCCTTACCAGACGTTCGAGATGGATTAAAACCAGTACATAGGCGCATCCTATATGCCATGCACGAATTGGGTTTAACACCAGATCGACCTTATCGAAAATGCGCCCGTGTGGTGGGAGATGTTCTCGGTAAATATCATCCTCACGGCGATCAATCAGTTTATGATGCATTAGTTCGGTTAGTCCAAAACTTTTCCAGCCGTTATCCCCTACTCGGTGGACATGGTAACTTTGGTAGCGTGGATAATGATCCACCAGCAGCCATGCGTTACACAGAAACCCGTCTTGCACCTGTGGGACATGAAGGAATGCTGGCGGAAATTGCCGAAGAGACAGTGGAGTTTACTGGCAATTTCGACAATTCTCAACAAGAACCAACCGTACTCCCCGCTCAATTACCATTTTTGTTACTGAATGGTTGTGCGGGAATTGCTGTCGGTATGGCTACAAATATTCCCCCCCACAACTTGGGAGAAATCGTTGATGGCTTAATCGCCTTAATTGACAACCCAGATTTAACAGATGAAAAATTATTTCAATTAATTCCCGGTCCAGACTTTCCTACTGGTGGGGAAATTGTTGATCATGGTGGCATTAAAGAAGCCTATACCACTGGCAAAGGTGGTATTGTCATGCGCGGTATCGTCACAATGGAAGAAATTCCCGCCACCAGGGGAACTAAACGCCGCACAGCATTAATAGTCACAGAACTGCCCTTTCAAGTTAATAAAGCTGGATGGATTGAAAAAATCGCCGATTTAGTCAATCAAGGTCGGTTACACGGAATTTCTGACATTCGAGATGAGAGTGACAGGGAGGGAATGCGCGTAGTTATTGAACTCAAACGCGATACCAACCCCCAAGAATTGCTCCAGCATTTGTATCACCAAACAGCTTTACAAACCACCTTTGGCGCGATTCTCTTAGCTATAGTTGACGGACAACCCCGCCAACTAACATTACGGCAACTATTACAGGAATTTCTCAAGTTTCGAGAACATACCCTCAACCGTCGCTACAGTTACGAATTAGAAAAAGCGGAAAATCGGGTAAATATCCTGGCAGGATTGTTAAAAGCTTTAGCAAACCTAGATGATGTTATCGCTATATTACGACAAGCCCCCGATGGCAGTACAGCCAAGATGACACTTTGTAGCCAGCTAGATTTAACGGAGGTACAAGCAGATGCTATTTTGTCTATGCCATTACGTCGTCTCACTGGTTTAGAACAGCAAAACTTACAACAGGAATTTGACCAACTTAACCAGGAAATTAGCGTATTGCGAACATTACTGGCAGACAGACGGGAATTACTCAAAGCCCTGAAAAAAGATTTGCGAACTCTCAAACGGAAATATAATGATCCTCGACGGACGAAAATAGTTCACACTACAGAAAAACCAGTTTCCGAAGAGAAAGGTAAAGCTAAACCAGCAGCAGTAGCCGCAGCAGAAAATTCTCCAGCAAAAATCCCCACTCCTAAACCGGAACAACCCCCAGAAGAAACCATTTTAGAAGTTACCCAACGAGGTTATGTCCGGCGAATTTCCCCCAACAGTAAAAAAACAAAAGGGGAAAATGGCTTGCTAGATCATGATTTCCTGATCCAAACTGAATTAACTAATACTCACAAAGACCTGTTAATCCTCACCAGCGGTGGTAAAGTTTACCCGATTACGGTGGGAGATATTCCCCTAACTACTGGACGTAGTTCGACTTCGCTCACTACAAGTTCAGCGCGAGGAACGCCATTGATTACGATGCTTACCAGTACCGCCCAAGGTAACACGGAAGCTATCATTACCCGGTTCTTGCTGCCAGAAAAACCCGAAACCTTGGAAATGGTTTTGTTAACTAAGGAAGGACGGATTAAACGCCTATCTTTATCAGAATTTGTGAATCTCTCACGGCGCGGAATTACAATTTTGAAGCTTAAAGATAATGATGAATTAGCGTTTACCCAATTCCTCAGCAGCGGAGAACATCTAACTTTAGCGAGTTCTAGCGGTCGTCTACTCAGGTTTCCCGTTAATGATGAACAACTACCGATTATGGGTCGGGCTGCAATGGGGTTACAAGCTTTCCGCCTTTTGAAAAATCAGCAAATGGTTGGTTGTGTCAATGTCAGTAAACATCATCAATTATTGTTGGTGACTGAGGAAGGATATGGCAAAATTATGGCTGCAAATCAGTTGAGGGCGGCGAATCGGGGGGATTTAGGAATACAACTTTTGAAATTTAATAATAAAACGGACAATTTAGCGGCTATGGTTCCCGCAAAACCAGGTTCAGAGGTCGCATTATTAACAAATAAGGAGCGAGTAATTCGCGTATCGGTAGATGCAGTTCCTAATCTCAACAAAGATAGTAGGGGTGAAAGTATTTGTCAACTTAACAGGGATGAGAGGATTATTAGTGTGGTGGAGGTAGAGTAGGGTTATAAGAACCCCACCCCCATCCCCCTCCCCGCAAGCGAGGAGGGGGCTATGATGTAAGTAATTGGGAAATCGCTGTAAACTAAAATTTACTAAAAAATTTTCGGGTTATTTAGTCATCAAAAGACAACTTTTGCTATGAGACTGGGAATTCATTCCCAGGCGGGTTAAAGGTTTTTTGTCTACGGAATTTGTATGGTTATATCACGTAAGCTAATCGCCGGATGTTTTTTAAACATTTTCTAAAATTATGCCTCTTAAACTCACTGATTGGGATCAAGATTTACCAATAGAACAAGATGAAGAATATCAAGCCTTTATTCGTACACTTCAGTTTACAGAAGGCTTTGGTATATTATTTGTGCGTTGTTCTCCGGCCGGAGGTGAACAATTAATTAGTCAAGTAAAAGCAGATATTCATAATCAAAATATAGAAGTGATCAAATTAGATAAAGATGTGACTAATTTATATGAAGTAATTGATAAATTACCTAACAAAAACAATATCAATATATTATTTATTACAGGCTTAGAGTCTTCATTTTATAAATACGAAGAAGCCAAAACTTTAGCAGGTTGGACTAGTCGAGAAACTCATCTACGTTTTACGTTTTTTCAGGAAGCCCTAGATAAACTCTGGCAATATGCTGTATATTTTTATTAATTGAAATTTGATAGAAAAATGACAACTACAACTGAGCATTTACAAATTTTAGAAAAACGGGTTTGGATTTGGAGAGATTACCAAATTCAATATACTGTAATGGGTACAGGACAGCCTTTGGTACTAATTCACGGTTTTGGTGCGTCCATTGGTCATTGGCGCAAAAATATCCCGGTTTTGGCTAATGCTGGTTATCAGGTGTTTGCCTTAGATTTGTTGGGATTTGGTGGTTCTGATAAAGCTGTTATAGATTATAGCATGGATGTGTGGGCAGAATTATTAAAAGATTTTTGCAATGCACATATTCAAACACCAGCAATATTTATTGGTAATTCTATTGGCGCTCTTTTAAGTTTAATTCTTTTAACAGAATATCCAGAAATTGCGGCTGGAGGGGTCTTAATTAACTCTGCTGGTGGTTTGAGTCACCGTCCCCATGAATTAAATCCAGTTTTGCGAGTTGTAATGGCAACTTTTAACAAATTAGTGGCTAACCCAGTTACAGGTAAATTCGTTTTTAACCGTATTCGTCAAAAATCGCAAATTCGCCGGACTTTATATCAAGTATATAGCGATCGCACTGCTGTGACAGATGAACTTGTAGATTTACTTTATAGCCCATCTTGTGACCCAGGAGCGCAAGAAGTTTTTGCTTCTATTCTCACTGCACCTCCCGGTCCTAGTCCAGAGGAATTATTACCGAAGTTGGAATTTCCGTTATTAGTAATTTGGGGTGCAGAAGATCCTTGGACACCAATTACCGGCGCAAATATCTATGAAGCAGCGCGAGAAAATGGTCAAAATATTAAAGTTGTTCCTATTCCCGGCGCTGGCCATTGTCCCCATGATGAAGTTCCAGATATTGTGAATAGTGAAATTATTGATTGGTTAGGACAGGTAATTGATAATTAGTGATTTCTTAAACAGCAGAAGTTCAATAATTAGGCTATAAATCTCATGTAACTCCAGTAAATAGTGGAATAAAACATTGGATATTATGGATATAAGTCTATTTAGAGACTTCCAAATAAAAAAATGTCCCAAAACTGATGCAAAAATTCTCTCTCTGTGTACTCTGTGCCTCTGTGGTTCGTTTCTTGGGATAATTTATTTCTTGGAAGTCTCTTATTGAATTTTAATACCAATATAGCCAATCATAATTTCAGTTGGTTTTAAAGGATAAAAATACAATCTCCATGCACCCGGAGTCATGCGAATATGCAAACTAAATAATCTTACTTCTCCGTTAGAATTTTAATTTCATTCATTTGACTTTGTATTTCAAAAAAGTGTAATTGTACATCTTCTGGCTTAATTTTACCACCATGAACAGCAATTCTTATACCATTTAAAATATGATCACTATGACTTTCAAGAATTATCTGAATCCCATGATTTGCAGATAAAGCTAATAATTGACCTAGTTGTGATTGTCCTTGAGGGTGAAGATGAGATTCAGGATTCTCAATAATTATCATTGTTCCTGGTTTAGAGGAAAGAATTGCTGTTAGAATGGGTAAAGAATAAGTGACACCAAAACCTACATTAAAAGGAGAATATTCTTTACTAACTCCAACTTTACTAACTCCAAAAGAATATTTTATTGTCATTGCATTGGCAACTTGTCTTATGTTAATATTAATATTGGGACTAATTTCTCCCATCCAAGCATCAACTTGATCTTTTAAACTTTGAGATTTACTGCAAGGATGACTTAATTCACTAATGGGAATATCTTGATTACCAAATTCATATAAAAAATGTGCCGTATATTCTCCTTTTTTACCTATTTGTCTATGTTTAACAACATCATTTTCAGATAAAGGATAAGATTCCTCTGGTGTAATTCTTTCTGCACCTAAATAGTGAAAATTATCATTAAATAAATTAAATTGATTAACTTGAGCATCATTAATTATTAATGCAATCGGTAGCACATTACTACTAGGAGAATCATAATCAAAATTCCAGATTGTTTGCTGATCATTTTCCCAAGCAATTCCAAAGCTAATTAATTCTTCTTCCGCATTTTCATATAGAGCATCTTCAGCAGTACCTATATAAGCTATCTTATTATCAAGTTTTATCCCATTATTAGGTAAATAATCTGTTATATAAGCATAGCGTAATAAAACTAATGATTGAATTATAGAAGATTTACCTGTACTATTTAAACCAGAAATTAAGGTAAGAGGTTTAAAATCAAAATTTTCATCTGCAAATGCTTTGAAGTTTTTTAAATGTAATTTTTTAATCATGACAATATACTTTGAATAATTCCTTGAATATGCTTAAATCGCTCTTTGACGATGTTAGCATCTCCAGCACTTTTATATAAGATACTATCAAACTTACCATTTTCTTGTTCTTTTAATAAAACTTTAAGTAAATCTTCTTTTCTTTGTTTAAGAATATTGATTTCCTGATCATTTAATTTAGCCAGGTTAATTGACCATGCTTCCAGTAGTGCTTTATTGATAGGATATCTTGGTTTCTCTCTTGGCTTCCTAAATGCTTGTCCCTCAAATAAATCATAAGCAAGATTCATGATTAACAAAAATCTTTGTTTAATGTTCTCTATTTCAGAATCATCCATTTGATTCATTTCGGTCATTTTTTTATCTAAAAAATAATCATAATCTTTGAAAGTCAGGTTATCTATATTACTTGTCATTAAAGATAAAACTTTTAAAATACATTCTTGATCAATCATCCTTTTATCTTTAATTCCCTTATCTGTTGTTTTTTTAAATTCTGGAGATTCAGAAAGTTCTTTTAATAAATTTGTGATTTTATTTGAAGAGTTTTTAGCATAACGCATTTCCTGAGCAGAAAGTGCAGTTCCTCCTTGATTAATCCGTTTAAATATATTAAAAGTAATTTCGGGTGATGTTCCTCTTAAAAGTAAATATACTGTTAGTTTTGTTTCTTTAATTCTTCTTTTCCACCGAGGTGTAAGTTCCTGATATTTTTTACCATGTAAATCAGTGAAAAAATCTAATCCATTCAGATTAAAACTTTGATCAGTGACAAATTCCTTAAATGTTGTTATTCTTTGGATTCCATCTATGACTAACCATTGATCATCATTAGTTGCATCAATATAAAAAGCAGGTAAAGGAATTTGCAATAAAAGAGATTCAATTAACCGACTTTTTGCAGTTTTAGTCCAAATACCTTCTTTTCGTTGAAATTCAGGTGCGATCATTCGATGATTATTTAATCTGTCCAGAATTTGCTGTACGGTCATGATATTAGTTCCCATACTAATGCAAGTCGGATCAAATCCTTGAGAAAGCGTTGGTTCTTCTTCTTCCTCTTCAATATCTATATCTTCCTCATATTCTGAATTAATATTATTTTGTTGCAAATAGTTTGTTTCTGTCATAATTATATTCTTAAATTATTGCTTGTACTTCCTCTACTAATAGACATCTCCAAAATAGTAACATTTTATGGTAAAAGAATATAATAATTAGTTTTCAATAGGAAAATATGAGTTTAATACTGAATCACATTGAAGAGAATCATAAAGAAACACAAAGATTAATTGGTCTAGATTATGAGCAGCTACAAAAATTAATTCAAAAGCTCGAACAATTACACAATGAAAAACAAGATTTACTAGAATCAAATAAAACTAGAATCATTGCAGGTGGAGGTGGTAGGAAACCTAAATTATCGCTCCCAGAACAAATAATTTTGACTTTGGTTTATCTCAGACATCTAACTACATTTCAACTTCTGGGTATTCAGTTTGGTGTAAGTGAATCTACAGCAAATAGTACATTTAATTATTGGTTGCCACTACTAAGAGAGTTATTACCATCTAGTTTAATAGAACAAGTAAAAAAAAAGAATCTGACTATGAAGTAGTTAAAGAGATACTCACAGAGTATGAGTTAATTGTAGATAGCTATGAACAGGTCAGGGAAAGACCTGGAGACAATGAAGAGCAAGAAAAATATTACTCTGGGAAAGAAAGTAAACATACATTTAAAAGTCAAATAATTATCTTGCCAGATGCCAGCGATATTGTTGATATTATAGCTGGTGAACCTGGACCAAAAAGTGATATAACTTTATTTCGAGAAAACCGCGATAACTTTGACCCAAAACAAAAATTTAAGGGAGATTTAGGTTATAAAGGAGAAGATTTAATTGACACTCCAATTAAAAGACCAAGAAATGGAAAGTTAACAACAGACCAAAAAAAAGAAAATACGGAATTTGCATCTAAACGAGTATTTGTTGAACACAGAATTCGTTCTATAAAAATATTTCGAGTTGTTCGAGAAAGATTTAGGTTAAAACCTAAAAAGTATGAACAGGTAATTTTAACAATTTGTGGATTAGTTAGATTACGAATTGGTTCACTCATATTACCAGCAGAAATAAACCCTGTACTATCAGTTTAAAATTCATGCACATAACTACATCTTTTTGCCTTGTTACTATCAATAAATATCTCAAACACCTATTTTATCGTATTAACTAGCTAATCTGCAATATTTGAAAATGCAGCTTAGAAGCTAGTCACAAAGCGACTTTGACTATTTTCGGAGATGTCTAATGTATTTTTGCCCTCGACGGGATACCAAAATAAATCTCCAGCTACAAATACATTTGGAGCATTAGCAAACAGATAGTCTCAGTTTTGCTGAATTTCTACAAGAATAGGAAACTGAATTGTGTTATTTGCCACCAGTTGTCCGTCACAATCTGAGTAAATGACCTCTAGCTGGGCTGGTGCTGCGATTTGTGAAACCATAACTCTATCCTCGGCAAGATTTTTTCTGATTATCTACTAAATCAAGAAAATATAAAGTGATATCCTGGTTAGGAAATTAAGATGATTGATACTTTACTATAACCTGAGTAAAGATAGTATTATTAAGGATTGTTTCACTGTGTAATCTTTCCTTAGCCTGTCAATATGTCAGAAAATCTAGCTGCTTCTTTAAACGATGTGCTTCCAAACGCTCACAATAGCCAAAATACTATCCGCATTCGGGGTGCTAGGCAGCATAATCTGAAAAATATTGATTTGGAATTACCCCGCGATCGCCTGATTGTCTTTACTGGCGTTTCTGGTTCGGGTAAGTCTTCTTTGGCGTTCGATACCATTTTCGCCGAAGGTCAACGCCGTTATGTGGAATCTCTCAGTGCCTATGCTCGGCAATTTTTGGGACAGTTGGATAAACCCGACGTTGAAGCAATTGAAGGTTTAAGTCCGGCAATTTCCATTGACCAAAAATCAACTTCCCATAATCCCCGTTCAACTGTGGGGACGGTGACGGAAATTTATGATTATTTGCGATTGTTGTATGGTCGGGCGGGTGAACCTCATTGTCCCATGTGCGATCGCTCTATTGCCCCTCAGACCATTGACCAGATGTGCGATCGCATCATGGAACTTCCCGACCGTACCCGCTTCCAAATTCTAGCCCCTGTAGTCCGGGGGAAAAAGGGAACTCACCGCAAATTAATTTCCGGTTTAGCCGCCCAAGGATTTGTCCGCATTCGGGTAAATGGAGAGGTGCGAGAGCTATCAGATTCCATTGAGTTAGATAAAAATAACACACATACTATAGAACTGGTTATTGACAGATTAGTTAAGAAAGATGGTATTCAAGAGCGTTTGGTAGATTCTCTAGCAACTTGTCTTAAGCAATCTAACGGAATTGCCACAATTGAGGTATTAAAAGATACATTGGACAAGATGGCGCTGGAGCGGTCTGATAGTAAGTATATAGCAACTGAGGCAGAAAATCAAGGTATTTCCGCACAAGAATTACCCACAGAAATGGTATTTTCGGAAAACTTTGCTTGTCCCGAACATGGTGCGGTAATGGAAGAATTATCGCCCCGATTGTTTTCTTTTAATTCCCCTTATGGTGCTTGTCCCCATTGTCATGGGATTGGGACTTTAAGAAGATTTTCCCCGGAATTGGTTGTCCCTAATCCAGATTCGCCCATGTATGCAGCGATCGCTCCTTGGTCAGAAAAGGAAAACTCCTATTATTTGGAGTTGTTATATGCTGTGGGGTTGAATTATGGCTTTGAGTTACAAACTCAATGGGGGAAGTTGACACCGGAACAGCAAAAAGTTGTCTTGTATGGGGAAGAGAAACGAACCACAGAGGCGCAGAGGTCGCAGAGTTTTAAGGGTGTAATTCCCATTTTACAAAGACAGTATGAAGGGGGAACGGAGTTAGTTAAACAGAAATTAGAAGAATATTTAATTGACCAACCCTGTGAAGTTTGTGGTGGGAAAAGATTAAAACCCGAAGCCTTAGCTGTGAAGTTGGGACAATATGGGATTTTAGATTTTACCAGTGTTTCCATTCGGGAATGTCGGGAAAGAATCGAAAAATTAAAATTGAGTGCTAGACAAACTCAAATAGCTGATTTAGTTCTCAGAGAAGTTAAAGCCAGATTACAATTTTTATTAGATGTTGGCTTAGATTATCTCACCTTAGATCGTCCCGCCATGACATTATCAGGTGGAGAAGCCCAACGCATTCGATTAGCCACACAAATCGGTTCAGGACTAACAGGAGTTCTTTACGTTTTAGATGAACCAAGCATTGGGTTACATCAAAGAGATAACGGAAAATTACTCAAAACATTAACCAAATTACGCGACTTAGGAAATACCTTAATAGTTGTGGAACATGATGAAGAAACTATCCGCGCTGCTAACTATATAGTTGATATTGGTCCCGGTGCAGGAATTCATGGGGGAAATATTATTTCCCAAGGCAGTTTTGAGGATTTACTCAACGCAGAAGCATCTTTAACTGGTGCTTACCTATCAGGAAGAAGAGTGATCACTACCCCAGCTAAAAGACGAGAAGGAAATGGCCGCGCCTTAACTATTAGAAATGCCCATCGTAACAACTTACAAAATATAGATGTAGAAATTCCCTTGGGAAAACTTGTCTCCGTTACAGGTGTTTCTGGTTCAGGAAAATCTACCTTAATTAACGAATTACTTTATCCAGCCTTACAACATCATTTACTGAAAAAAGCTCCCGCACCCAAAGACATGGATGAAATCAAGGGTTTAAACTGCGTTGATAAAGCCATTGTCATTGACCAATCACCCATTGGGAGAACTCCCCGTTCTAACCCTGCAACTTACACCGGAGTTTTCGATATTATTCGTGATGTCTTTTCCCAAACCGTAGAAGCCAAAACTAGAGGTTACAAACCTGGACAATTTTCTTTTAATGTCAAAGGTGGACGTTGCGAAGCTTGTAGTGGACAAGGTGTAAACGTTATCGAAATGAACTTTTTACCTGACGTTTATGTGCAATGTGAAATTTGCAAAGGTGCGAGATATAACCGGGAAACTCTCCAAGTTAAATATAAAGATAAATCAATTTCTGATGTTTTGAATATGACCGTTGAAGAAGCATTAGATTTTTGTCAAAACATTCCCAAAGCCGTAACTAGATTACAAACTCTATTTGATGTTGGTTTGGGTTACGTGCAATTAGGACAACCAGCCACAACCTTATCCGGTGGAGAAGCACAACGGGTGAAATTAGCCACAGAATTATCTCGACGTGCCACAGGAAAAACACTTTATTTAATTGATGAACCCACCACAGGTTTATCTTTTTATGATGTCCACAAATTGTTGGACGTTTTACAAAGATTGGTAGATAAAGGCAATTCAATTTTAGTGATTGAACATAATTTAGATGTAATTCGTTGTTCTGATTGGGTGATAGATTTAGGACCAGAAGGAGGAGATAAAGGCGGAGAACTGATTGCTGCGGGAACGCCAGAAGAAGTGGCAAAAAATCCGCGTTCTTATACTGGTCAATATTTACAGCAGGTATTAGCACAATATCCAGCAGTGGGGTGATTTTTTCTCATGCAAAGAGGCAGAGGAAAGAGTACGAAGAGAGGACTTTGCTGGGAGTTCCTCTTTTTCAGTTACGTGTTATAGTTGTATTTATACAAATTACACTTTAAGCATATATTATGCGTGATTTATTCCCTGGCTATTATCAGCCTACAAAAGAAGAGTTTACTGAACTATGGAAGGAATGTGTTTTTTCTTTTGATACAAATGTTTTATTACATATTTATCGTTACTCTCCTAAAACAAGAAAAAGATTGTTTGATATTCTCCAAAAGCTTCAAGAAAGAATTTGGATTCCACATCAGGTAGTTTACGAGATTCATAAGAATCGCTTAACCGTAATATCTGATCAGTCATTAGCTTATAAAGACATCGAAATTATTTTAGAGAAGAATCTAACTATAGGCTCATTAAAAGAGCAGCTATTCAAGAAGTATAAAAGGCATCCTTTTATTGATATAAAGCAAATTATCGAAGAAATTGAAGGAGCTATTACTAAAACAAAAGATGATTTACAAGCTGCAAAGCAAGAACATCCTGATTTTCAAGAAAATGATGAACTGTGGAATCAATTAATAGCCATTATAAATGGTAAGGTCGGATATAGAATTGCAAATATTTACCACAGCACAAAGCTTGTCTATGTATACAAAAGGAGAACTACAAAGAAAACTGCAAGTTATAAAAGAAGAGCAAGCTTGGCTCAAAATAGAACTAAAACGATTCAAGTTAAATGAAGATAAATTTGATATTACTCCTATTAGCACATTACGAGCTTATGACAAACTTATAACCCTACAAAAAGTACAAAGTCTTGTGGAAGAAAAACTAGCAGAATTAGAATAGATGAACCTAAAATTTAAAAACTCTTAATCCCTTTTCCTTCTTCCTCCCTCTTCCTTCGTGTCCTTTGCGTCTTCGTGGTTCAATTACTACCCACCCTCAATATCAACGGGAAAATATATGACTAAAAATAATTTATTTACCCGCAAAAAACTCCAGCTATTATTAGCAATTCTGAGTTTCGCTACTTTTTCCCTTTTACCTATTCTCCCATAAAAAGCCAAAAATATCCCCTTATCTGTAGGTTGGGTTGACGCAAGGAAACCCAACATTAAGAACTTTCAACAGCTACAAACGAATAATTTAAGTTAGAAAATATGAGATTTCACGACATATTTACCACTACTGATTTTGGATACATGATCAAGGATTTATAAAACATCCTCTAAGAAAATTACGTCAAAATTGCTCCCCCCATTAACCGCTCATACCTATACCTTAACTCATCCTGCATTAATGGCCAACGCGCCAAACTTGCATCCATATCAATCACTTTTTCTGCTGCTTGTCGCGCTAACAGCAAAATGTCCTCATCTTCCACCAAACTAGCTAAAGTAAAATCTGCTACACCAGATTGACGAGTTCCCATCACCTCCCCAGGACCGCGAAACCGCATATCCATTTCCGAGATAAAAAACCCATCTTGGGACTGTTCCAACACCTTCAAACGTTGTTGAGCATCAGGGCTTCTGGTACTACTCATTAATAAACAATAGGATTGCGCTGCACCCCGTCCCACTCGCCCCCGCAATTGGTGCAATTGTGATAAACCGAATCTTTCCGCGTGTTCAATCAGCATAACGGTGGCATTAGGTACATCCACGCCCACCTCAATCACAGTCGTAGAAACAATGATTTGAGTTTCATTATCACGAAATTTATTAATTGCTTCTTCTTTTTCGGCTGAAGTCATGCGTCCATGCAATAACCCAACTTGAAAATCAGGAAACACACTTTCTTGTAACTTCTGATGTTCATCTACAGCCGAACGCAAATCTAATTTTTCTGATTCTTCTACCAAAGGTAAAACTATATAAACTTGTCTACCTTGGGCAACTTCTCGGCGGATTAAATCATAAGCTTGGGGACGTTGTTGTCCACTTAACATCGTGGTTTTAATTTGTTGTCTTCCTGGTGGTAATTCATCAATTTGACTAACATCTAAATCCCCATGTACAGTTAATGCTAATGTCCGAGGAATGGGTGTAGCTGTCATCGTTAAAACATGAGGTTGTTCGCCTTTTTGCTGTAACTTTGCTCTTTGTTGTACACCAAACCGATGCTGTTCATCTATGACAACCAAACCCAAACGTTGAAAATTAACTTTATCTTGAATTAAGGCGTGTGTTCCTACCAATAAAGGTAATTCACCTGTTTCTAACTGGGAATGAATTTCTCTTCTTTTAGCTACTTTTGTCGAACCTGTTAATAATTCGACTGGTAAATGGAGGAGATTAAACCAACTTACTAATTTACGATAATGTTGTTCTGCTAATACTTCCGTAGGAGCCATTAACGCCGCTTGATAACCTGATTGAATTGCTGCCAAAATAGCAATAACAGCAACAACAGTTTTCCCTGAACCAACATCACCTTGGACTAAGCGATTCATAGCTACAGGTTTTTGTAAATCGGTGAGAATTTCATTCACAACTCTCTGTTGTGCGCCGGTTAATTGAAAAGGGAGAATTTCGTCGAATTGTTCTAATAATTTGCCTGTGGGTGCAAGTATGGCACTGGTTTGAATTTCTCGCGCTTTTTTTTGCCGTTGCAGTAAGCCAAGTTGTAAGTAGAAAAATTCATCAAATACTAACCGACGACGGGCAATTTTTAAAGAGTCACTATCTTTGGGAAAATGAATATTAGGAATTGCCTCTTTCAATTCCATCAAAGCATATTTTTCTCGTAAACCTTTAGGCAAAGGATCTTTTAAATTTACGGCTGCCGTTAAGGCCTTCATTACAGCCTGTCTGACTGTATTAGCCATTACTCCTTCGGTCAAGGCATAAATAGGGACAACTCGCCCAATAGTTAAAGAATCAATAGGATCTCCTGGATTTGCCAAAACTTCTAATTCTGGATTATCCAAAGTTAAACCATATTTACCACCTTTGACTAATCCACAAGCTGCCAACATACTACCTACAGGATAGTTGCGTTTTAAACTTTCTTGCCAACCACGACTACTAAAACGCGCACCTGCGTAAAAACGGGTAACTTTAATTTGTCCGGTATTGTCTTTTAAAATTAATTCTAAAATTGATAACTTCTTATTTTTAGGACTGGTGAAAAAATTAAATCTTTTGACGGTCGCTATGATAGTTACTGTTTCCCCCCCTTCTAATTCACTAATATTCACCTGACGGGCATAATCAATATGATCACGAGGATAATAAAACAGTAAATCCCGAATAGTATGTAAATCCAACCGCGCTAAACTATCAGATTTTTTAATGCCAATTTCTGGTAAATCTCTAAGTTTTTTATCCAGTGTTGGTGCTAATTTTTTACTAATTTCGGCAACAATTGGCGTGGTGGGATGTTGGTTTTTAGATTCGTAATTTATTTTGGTTTCTTCTGTTTCTAGTTCTTGTTGAAGTTGATTTAGATATCTTCTAATTTCTGCTACTAAGTGTTGTCTTTCTGGTAATGTTAAATTTGGATAGTTGGCAAATTCCATTCCTACTTGATGCCAGCGGGGTCTTTCTTTTGGTGGTAAGGCAGTTGGGAAATTACCAAAAGTCAAACACAGAAATTCACTAAAGCGATACTGCTTACCTATTAAATCTATAAAGCCTTTTTCTGCCTCAAACGCCAAGGCTTTATTTAATCTTATCCAATCGGGTATTTCATTAGTCATTAAACATCTCCAAAATACTAAAATTCCTCTTTTATTCTCGTTTATCTAGTCTACGCTTATATAATTCAGTACACTTTTAATTATAGGTTCATGACTATTGACAATAGATAGAAAATATAATAAGACAAAATATATATCATGTTTTGATAAAAAATATCCATTAAAAATAATAGAGAAAGTCCAGCGCAAGTATAGCACTTTTGAGCAAATATAATAAAACCTATCGATCTAGGTCAGAACATCCGCTAAAAATATAGGTTTTTCTCGTTCCCATACTCTGTATGGGAATGAATTCTAGAAAGCTCTGCCTTCAATGATAGCAGAGGAAGAGCCTCTGTGATAGCATTCCTAGTCAGAGACTGGGAACGAGATTAACCTACGAAGATGGGTTTTGTCTGTGTATACTTCGCAAAGTCACAATTTGAGCCTTTGCTTAAAGGGGATATATAGATGTAAAAACGCAAGTTATGACCTTCTCAAGTATAACTGTGATTGCTAGTCGCTGAGTAATAAATTAGACTTTTCAACCAAACTCTAAGAAAATATTTTCTGCCAGAATGGTCTTGGTTGAATTTCGGGGTAAAACATTTGTCTGTATCCTTTAACAACATCGCTTAAATCCTTTTGCTTAAATTTAGCTAACTTAGCATCTACAATTTGAGCTAAATTTTTGTCTAAATTTTCCTTAGCTTCTGATTTGACCGAAAACAATTTTTCTCCTGAACCGCAATTACCGTCCACAGCTTTAGCCAAGCAAATTGATATTGGACGATTGGATTGATTGCCATCAACTACTATATTAAAATTTAGTCCTTTATTGTAATATTCGTTGAATTTATTGGCTGCATTGTCACAATCTCCCTTAATATCCTTTGATTCGATATACTTGCTATCCCAGTGAATTAGCGGTATTTTTTTCGTTGTTTTGGAATTATAAGCAAAGGTGGTTCGTTTACCTTCAATTTTGCCACATTGAAATAAGTCTTTACTCGTAGGATTGGACTGACTAAAGGTTGGGGTAGCTGTAAGTGCGATCGCTGTAGGCATCACTACCATCGTCAAACCCATGAACAATGATTTTTTAAGTGTCATATAGCTTATGTAGTGTAACTAAATTGGTATTTATAAGAAATATAGCGAATTATTTGACTATTGTCTACTATTTGTAGTAAATATCAATACTAGTTCTGTTATCGCTATCCTTTGGCTATATAGTATTAAATGAGACTAAATTATTTACCATACTGGGTTGTTGGCTGTCTCCCTTTGTGCTTGCTTGCTGTCACAAACCCCACCAGAGCGCAAATCATTCCCGATCAAACTCTATCAGTTAATTCAGCGGTTACATCTCAAGGAAATACAAAAGTCATTAATGGGGGAACTGTTGCTGGCAGTAATTTATTTCACAGTTTTCAGGAATTTTCGGTTGGTACTGGTGAAAGCGCATATTTTAATAATTCTTTAAATATTCAAAATATAGTCACAAGAGTGACAGGTAAATCAATTTCTAATATTGATGGGTTACTCAAGGCTGATGGTAATGCTAATTTATTTTTACTCAATCCTAACGGAATTATTTTTGGTCGTAATTCTACTCTAGATATAGGCGGTTCTTTTGTAGTAAGTACAGCTAATAGTCTCAAATTTACTGACGGTGGTGAATTTAGTGCTATTAATCCTCAAAGTACATCTCTATTGAGTATAACCATGCCTTTGGGATTGCAATTTCCCGGAATGCCTGCAAGCATTATTAATCGTTCTGCTAATCTGCAAGTATCATCTGGAAAAACCATCGCTTTAGTTGGTGGGGATATTAGCTTAGAAAGTGGTAAATTGGCTGCATCACAGGGACGAGTTGAACTAGGTAGTGTTAGTGGTGAAAGTCTAGTGAGTTTGCATCCCACAGCCAATGGTTGGTCTTTAGGATATGACGGTATAAATAATTTTGGTAACATTCAACTACTAACTGAGTCTAAGGTAAGTGCTGATAATGGTGGGGATATTTCTATTCGAGCCAACGATTTAACAGTGACAAATGGCTCTGCAATCTCAGCAAATACTTCTACTACAGCAAATGGTGGTCAAGTTACTATCCAAGCTAACAAAGTCGAAGTTAGTGGTGCATCGGCAAACGGTCAAATCTTCAGTACAATTGCTGCGACATCAACAGGAAGTGGCAATTCTGGAAACATAGAAATTACAACCAAGAGGTTAATTAGCAAAGACGGTGGTGATGTGTCGGTGAAGACAGTTGATTCAGGGAAGGGAGGAAACCTCACCGTCAATGCTTCTGAGTCCATAGAATTGATTGGGGCTGTATCTATTCCTAATAGTACCATTTTCAGTCGCAGTGGTTTATTTGCTGCTACAGAAGGCATTGGAGATGGTGGCAATATCACAATTAATACTCCTTTATTACAGGTGCGAGATGGAGCGAGGGTATCTGTATCTACACGTGGTGCAGGAAAAGATGGTATCACCGGAGGTAAGGGAGGTCTTTTAACTGTAAATGCAGGAATGATAGACCTCAGTGGTACGAATGCTGATGGTAGATTTACCAGTGGTTTGTTTGCCTTGTCTGGAGAAGAAAGACCCAATATTAAAGAAACTGATGCTACAGGTAATGGGGGAAATATCAAGATTGAAACTAGTCAGTTAAATATTAGCAATGGGGCGCGAGTATCAGTAGCTACAACGAATACAGGTAATGCCGGAAATATTAATATCAAAGCTAATGTTATCGAAGTAACAGGAGTATCAAGTAGCACTGTACCAGCAGATAATCAGGTTTTCAGTACAATTGCTGCGACATCAACAGGAAGTGGCAATTCTGGAAACATAGAAATTACAACCAAGAGGTTAATTACCAGCGACGGTGGTGATGTATCAGTGAAGATGGTTGACTCAGGGAAGGGAGGAAACCTCACAGTTAATGCTTCTGAGTCCATAGAACTGATTGGGGCTGTATCTATTCCTAACAGTATCAACTTCAGTCGCAGTGGTTTATTTGCTGCTACCGAAGGCATTGGAGATGGTGGCAATATCACAATTAATACTCCTTTATTACAGGTGCGAGATGGTGCGCGGGTATCTGTATCTACACGTGGTGCAGGAAAAGACGGTATCACCGGAGGTAAGGGAGGTCTCTTAACTGTAAATGCAGGAATGATAGACCTCAGTGGTACGAATGCTGATGGTAGATTTATCAGTGGTTTGTTTGCTTTGTCTGGAGAAGAAAGACCCAATATTAAAGAAACTGATGCTACAGGTAATGGGGGAAATATCAAGATTGAAACTGGTCAGTTAAATATTAGCAATGGAGCGCGAGTATCCGTAGCTACAGCGAATACAGGTAATGCTGGAAATATTAATATCAAAGCTGATGTTATCGAAGTAACAGGAGTATCAAGTAGCACTGCACCAGCAGATAATCAGGTTTTTAGTACAATTGCTGCGACATCGGATTCAGCTATATCAGGTGGAGGTGGAAATTCTGGGAACATAGATATTACAACCAAGAGGTTAATTGCTAGAGATGGAGGTGATGTCTCAGTAAAGACTATTAACTCAGGGAAGGGTGGCATACTTACAGTAAATGCTTCTGGGTCAATAGAACTAATTGGGGCTGTATCTATTATCAACAGTAAAAACTTCAGTCGTAGTGGTTTGTTTGCCCCTACAGAAGGAACTGGAAGAGGAGGTAGCTTAACGATTAATACCCCTTTGTTGCAGATACGAGATGGGGCAAGAATTTCCGTATCCACTCGTGGTAAGGGTGAAAATGGCATCCCTGGAGGCAAGGGAGGTAACTTGATTGTTAATGCCAAAGAAATTGAACTGAGTGGTATAGGTAAGGTGCAACTGCTTCGCAATGGTCAGACCGAAACACGCACATTTACCAGTGGATTGTTTGCGTTATCTGGAGAGATCAGACCAAATATTGCAGACAATGAAGCTACGGGTGCAGGTGGTAACTTAGAAATTAACACTGACTTGTTAACTGTGCGAGATGGTGCAGAAGTATCAGTAACTGCCAAAGGTGCAGGAATAGCAGGAAACTTAGTTACAAAAGCCAATGGAATTAGATTGCAAGATGGCTCAATTATTGGTGCAACGGTGCAGGGTAGCGGCGCTAACATTACCTTAGAAGTTCGGGATTCTTTGCAACTAAGGGGTAACTCTCAAATCTCCACGACTGCTGGGGAAAATGGGGATGGAGGAAACATCAAAATCACCGCAGATACCCTGGCTATTCTAGAAAATAGTAGCATTAGCGCTGATGCTGGTAGACAAGGTGGTAATGTGCAAATTACAACCAAAGGAATTTTCTCCCTTCCAAATGCGATTACTGCCAGTTCTGCACAGGGAGCGCAATTTAGTGGGAATGTGTTAATAAATACTCCTGATATTCAACCGACTCAAGGGTTAATTGCTCCCCCTGAAAAATTTCTTAGTCCTGAAAATCAGGTAGCTTCAGCTTGTGCTTCGGAAAAAGGACAAAACCGCAGTCAATTTATTATTACTGGACGTGGTGGACTACCACCTGATCCCACAGAACCACTCAGTAGTGAAACGGTGAGGGTAAGTTCATCAAAATTGTCATCAGATCATAATTCTATAACTTCAGTACAGTTACCACAACCGGCGACGGGGTGGGGAGTTAATCACAAAGGTGAACTGATTTTAATTGCTAATACAGCAAATTTACCAGGTCAGAGTTCTCAAATACCCTCTGCTAATTGTCATGTCCATTAAATATCGTAGCCTTGCTTTTTTATCTGAGTTGTTAGTGCTAAATCTGGGATTTTTGGCTGTGGATGGGATATTTTTTTCAGTGCGATCGCAAAATATCCCTCCTACTCAAATTCCAGTTAATCCTACTATCCCTGAACTCCCATCTAAACTTAAACCGTTACTTTCTCCAGAAGAACTCAAGGAAATTTTACCCCCAGATGCCAATAAACCAGAACAAAATTTCGATGTTTCTGGAAGTATTCAGGTTAATAAATTTGAGTTTGTTGGTAATACGAAATCAGTATTTAGTGATAAAAGATTAGCTAAAGAGTTGCAGGAATTTACTAATAAAGATATTACTTTTACGGAATTATTACAAGCTGCTGCTAAAATTACTAATCTTTACGCTGAAGAAGGATATGTTACTTCCGGTGCTTATATTCCAGCACAAACCTTAACAGGTTGTTTGGTGAAACCAGAACAAACTTCTCACAGTTGTGATATCACAATCCAGATTGTTGAAGGAAGTTTAGAAGAAATTCGTATTAGTCGAGATGAGAACAGTAAAAACTTTTTGCATGATAGTTATGTGCGATCGCGTTTGAATTTAGCCACCGGAAAACCTCTAAATATCCGCAATTTAAAACAAGCTTTACAATTTCTACAATTAAATCCTTTAATTAAAAGTCTTTCTGCGGAATTATCTGCGGGGACAATTCCCGGCACTAATTTACTGAAAATTAAAATAGAAGAAGCAAACACTGACAATATTAAAATCATTGCTGATAATAGTAGAAATCCTAGTATTGGCAGTTTTCGGCGCGGTTTAGAAATAGAAGAATCCAACTTAACTGGATTAGGAGATAGTCTGAATCTAGCTTATAATAATACCGATGGTAGCAACGCCATAAATGCCAATTACACCATACCAATTAATCCCCGCAATGGAACTATTGGTTTTAGTTATAGCAACACCGAAAGTACCATCATTGAACACCCATTTGATGAATTAGATATTAAATCAAATTCTCGCAATTTTGAACTTACTTTACGTCAACCCATAATCGAGAAAGCTAATCAAGAATTTAGAGAAGAATTAGCACTTGGTTTCACACTAAATAGAAAGGAAAGTAATAGTTCTCTATTAGGAGTAAACTTTCCTATATCTGTAGGAGCAGACGCACAAGGAAGCACGCGAATTTCTGCATTGCGATTCTTTCAAGAATGGAACCGGAAAAGTTTGCAGCAAGTCTTTATTGCTCGTTCTCAATTTAGTTTAGGTGTGGGAACATTTGGTGCAACAATTAATAATCAAGCACCTGATAGTCGCTCTTTTGCATGGAGAGGACAATTACTATGGTTACACTCACTTGGTTCTCAAACTGATAATCCCAAACTGAAACCAAAAATTTTACTTCGTTCTGATTTACAATTAGCAACTAGATCACTTTTACCTTTGGAGCAATTTACATTAGGTGGTGTTTTCAACGGGCGGGGTTATCGTCAAGATGCTATTTTTAGTGATAATGGATTTTTTAGTTCTGCGGATTTTCAATTACCGATTTACAATACCAATAATGGAGAAAATATTTTACAATTAATTCCATTCATTGATGTTGGAACTACTTGGAATAGCTCTAGTAAACCAAATCCTGATTCTAATACCCTAGCTTCTTTAGGTTTAGGTTTACAGTGGCAAATGGGCGAAAAATTAAAAGCTCGTTTAGATTATGGCATTCCTTTAGTTAAAATTAATTCAATAGATAGAACATGGCAAGACAACGGTGTTTATTTTTCCATGCAGTACAACCTCTTCTAAAACCAATATTTATGTGGAAATATCGTCGCAAATTAACAACATTTTTCTTGGCATTATTAACGCTAATTTCAACCTTGATTTTTCCTATTTTCTCTGCTAATAAAGTGACAGGAACTGAAATAAAAATAAAACCAACTTCGGTTCTTATTTCTCAAGTATCTAATAGCTTGAATTTAGAACAGCAAGGGAAAAAATACTATGATATTGGCAACTTTTCTGAAGCAGCCAAAATCTGGCAACAAGCAGCAGATGCTTATGGTAAAGACGAAGAAGGCAAAAATAGAAATCTTATTAATAAAGCCAAAGCTTTGCAATCCTTGGCTTTGTATCCTGAAACTTGTAGTCAACTATTACAAGTGTTTAATATTGTTGACTTCAAATGTGAGCAGTTAAAGAGTAGTGATAAAAGTATTGATAAAAAAAATATCGAAAAAACTATCAAAAATCTAGAATTACAACCAGATTCTCTAAATAAAGTCATTGGTTTGCGGCTTTTAGGTGAAACATTCCAAAAATTTGGACAATTAGAACTTTCTCAACAACTTTTTTTAGAAATTAGTAAAATAGCAGCACAACAATACCCAGATCAGCAAAGTGCAATATTTATTGGTTTAGGAAATATAGAAAGAGCTATTGGTAATAGAGAGCGAGATAAGTTAAATTATACTTCGCAAATTGAGTTTATTCTTAGTGAACAGTGTAATAATGAATTTAATCTACATGATGAAAATAAAATCAAAAATAAAATCAAATGTACTAACAATGAATATATAGATATAAAATCATATTATGAAGCATTTGGACATTATAATAAAGCTAAAAAAGATTATAACCAAGCAGCAAATAATCATACTAACTCCATAACAGGAATTCAAGCAGAACTAAATCAACTCAGTCTATTATTAGATATACAAGAATGGTGGAATGAACAATTTAATAAAAGTCAAAGATATCAACCATATACTTGGACTGAATTAAAAGATGATCTGAATAATCAAATCGAATATTTATGGAAATCTATTAATTATCATTTAGTTAAATTACCTGAAAGTCCTCAAATAATTCGTGAGTTAGTATACGCAAAGATTAATTTTGCAGAAAGTTTAACTCGGTGGAGAAAAAATACTCAAAACGATAAACTTCCACAAGAACAAGAAATTGCTCAACTTCTATCAACAGCTATTCAAAACGCTCGTACATTTAAAGATCAGCAAGCTGAAGCACTTGCTTTAACTCATCTTGCTAAGTTATACGAACTACAATCACAGAAAGAAAACTTAACAAAAAAAGACAGAGTTGATAACCTTTCTCAAGCGAAAATGTTCACAGAACAAGCTCTAATTCTGTTAAATAATCTGAATTTTGATAATCGGCAAATTCTATATCGTAATAGACACCAATTAGGACGCATTTTAAGAGATTCAGAAAATATTGAAGGAGCATTAACATCTTATGCTGAAGCATGGAATATACTTCAGTCAATGCGAGCAGATTTAGTCAATAGTGCTGATAATCAGTTTTCTTTTCGTCAAAATGTCGAACCCGTGTATCGAGAATTTATTGATTTACTATTGCAAGCTGAGGTAAAAAACATTGATTTCAAAAAATTAAACTTGGTATTAATCAATAATATCACCACAGTATATAGTTCTCAGGAAGAAAAAACTGAAAAAAATATTCCCTTCAACATAGCTCGTTTAGTTATGGAATCGCTGCAATTGGCAGAGTTAGATAACTTCCTCCAAGATCCTTGTTTACCACCAATAGAAAAGTTAGTACAAATTGAAAATATTGATGAAAAAGCAGCAGTTATTTATCCGATTCTTTTGAAAGATAGACTAGAGGTTCTTCTCTTTCAAAAAAATAAATCTCCTTATCATTATTCAGTTATTAAAGATTCGCCAACAGATTTTAATCAAACTATCGAAAAATTCGCAGACCTTATCTATAGTCAAGTTGAGGATGGAAAATTATCTGCTTTGGAACAACAGAATAGAGATAGAAATGAAAAGTTTAATGAGAATAAAGAAGAGCTTCTAAAAGTTTCTCAACAACTATATAAATGGTTAATTGAACCGCTAAAACAAAAAAATCATTTGAACAATGTTGAAGTTGAAACTTTAGTATTTGTACTAGACCGTGTTTTCCAAAACATTCCCTTAGCTGCTCTTCATGATGGTGAAAATTATTTAATTAAAACTTATAATATAGCTACAAGTGTGGGTCAAAAACTCAAAAACTCAAAACGACTTGAACCAAAAAATATAGAGATTTTAGCGGCTGGTTTGAGTAAAGAGGTTTCAGTCCAAGGGAATAAATTTCCTGAACTCAAAGATACAAAAGATGAGTTAGAAAATATTAAAAATTTAAAGAATAAACTCAGAATAAGTCCAAAAATACTTTGTGATGATAAAGAAATTTGTTCCCAAGAATTTACAAAACATAATGTTCAAATAGAGATGAAATCCTCTCCTACTGTAGTACACCTATCAACACACGGTGTTTTCAGTTCTAACCTAGAGCAAACGTTTATTGTAACTAGTGATATTGACGACAACACGATTAAAATAGATGATTTTCAGAATTTACTCAACCCCCAAGGTAAAAGTAGAAACAAAAATATTGAGTTACTGGTTTTAAGTGCTTGTCAAACAGCTTCAGGAGACGAGAAAGCAGCCTTGGGTATGGCTGGGGTAGCTTTGCGTTCCGGTGCAAATAGTACCATTGCTAGTTTATGGCCTGTATCAGCTAAAGGTACAACAGAGTTAATGAAGAAATTCTATGCAAATTTAACTAACTCTGATCCAGAAATGACTAGAGCGAAAGCACTTCGCGAAGCCCAAATTTCTCTCATGGAACAAAATGGATATCAACATCCTTTTTACTGGGCGGCTTTTACCCTTATAGGTAGTTGGCTTTAGCTATATTGAGGAATTAGGGTGATTAGAAAAGAAGTTCTTACACCTCTTCTTTTTTTATTCACAAAACTATCCATATTCATCTTATTTACTTTTAATTTCCTTTAAGAGTTGATCACGAAGTTCTTCCGCCTTTTTTTTTCCAGGCTCAAATTTACTTCTATCATACTTGTCTGCTTTATCAATTGCTTTCTGGAATTCTTTAATAGCTTCTTCTAAAAGTTGTATGGCTTTATTCTTATCTGATGGATTTAATTGTTCGGCTTGGTACATTAAGGTTTCACCTTTATTATATAAGTTTAAAGAACAACCTTTATTCAGGTCTGTTGGAGATTGATGACCTTTATTTTGAGGATAACAACTTAACTGAATAGCCTGTTCAAAAGATGCCTTTGCCCTATCATAATCTTGCAAATCTTTTTGAGCATATCCTAAACAAGACCAACCACTAAAATCATTTTGATTATTATTAGTTGCTTTTTCACAAACACTCTCTGCATCTATATATTTTTTTTGATTATTATAGATTTGTCCTATGCTAACTTGAGGAAGTATATAAGTTTTATCATTTGCTATTTTTTGTGACATATTATAATCTGCGATTGCTTTTGTATATTTTTTTTGACCATTTAGCGCATTTCCTTTTAATAAATAAGCCTCTTTAGATGGACGGATATTGATGGATTTCTGACAATCTATTTCAGCTTCACCATAATTTTCCCGCTCATTTTTTTCCTTACAACTTATCAGCAAAGTCATTTCTGGTGGTTCTGGTCTGTTTAGTTTCCAAACGATATACGCTAAAAATCCTATACTAAATACACTAAAGATGAACAATAATTTCTTATCCTTCTTTAACCATTTCACAATTCCATTTTGAGGTTTGAATCCTCGACCTAAACTCTTCAAATCCTTCAAAACTTCTTGTGCAGATTGATAACGATCTCCTAAATGAAAGCGCACCATTTTAGTTAATATTTTTGCCAATTTAGAGTTAATCTGGATTCCATTCGGCAAGATTACCTCATTACGCGAATCTCTTTTTAAAGATTGAGGATGTACTCCTGTTAAAAGTTGAATAGCTGTCATCCCTAAAGCATAAATATCACTACTGGGTTCTGGTTGATTTTCTTTTTGTTCAAAAGGCATATATCCATCCGTTCCCCCTGGTTGCTTAACTATTTTGTTATTTCTATACTCTAAAGTAAAAATTTCCTTGAATTTAGAAAAATCAATGAGAATAAATTTTTTATCTTCTGTTCGTTGAATTAAGTTAGAAGGCTTAATATCACCGTGAATAATACCTTGTTGATGGATAGGAGACAATAATTCTAAAACATCTGTTAAGAAAGCAGTAATTTCTGATTCATTCCAATGCTTACCTGTTTTAATTTTGTCGCTGAGATTTTCACCGTCTATAAATTCATAAACTAAAGATAAAGTTATTCCCTCTATAAAGTGATCTAATAAATTGGAAACTTGTGGGTAACGATCAAAATTTTGTGTTGATTCAAATAGAGTTTCTAAACGAGATCTTACTTCGTTGAAAATATGTGAATTATTGGTTGTCAGAATAAATTGCTTAACAATACAACGACGGTTTTGTCTAGCACTGCGAGTATCATTTGCTAAATATGTATGACTAAAACCACTACCACCCAAATAGCTAATAATTTTATAGCGTTGAATTAATTCTTGACCCAAGAAAGTTAGTGGTTTTAAATCTACGAGAACATCATTAGCTGTTGAGTAACGTTTTTGTAAACTGACCCGCACCATCTTAGTTAAGATTCTCGCTAAGTTTGGGTTAACGGAAATCAGATTTTTCCATATAACTTTATTATCAGAATCTTCTTCTAAATCTTGAGGACTCACTCCTGTTAAAAGTTGAATTGCTGTCATACCCAAAGCATAGATATCACTGGCAAATTGTGGTCTTCCTGCAAATTGTTCTGGGGGCGTATAACCTAGCGAAAACACAGGTATTGTTGTAACTGTTATGCCATCAGGTTCTAAGGTTAAGGTACTAACTTCTTTAACTGCACCAAAATCAATGAGAAAAATCATTCCATCCTGGTCTCTCTTCATTAAATTTGTTGGTTTTATATCTAAATGTTTAACATTTTTAATATTGTTATGATGAATGTGATTTAATATTTTTAATACCTCATGAAGAATATTAATAACATCCGTTTCCGTGAAAATCTGATTTTTAAAATCCCTACCTTGAATATATTCTTGTACTAAATACAATCTTTGATTTTCTTCAAATTCATCATAAAGTTGTGGTATTTGTGGATGATTTCCTAATACACGCAATATTGCTGCCTCATCGCTGAACATCTTTCTTACGGTATTCCATGTTTTTGGATCTGTAGAATGGTATCTTAGGTATTTTATCACCCGATAAGACCCTGGTAACTGTGTATCTTCTACTAGATATGTCTCACCAAATCCCCCATAACCTATAGGATTTATTATTTTATAACGCCCTTTTATAATTTCCCCATTTTTGTGTTCGTATTGTTGTGGCATATAGGGTAGTGCAAGTTATTGTTAAGTAAGTAATTAATTGCAAGTTTAAATACGAATACATCGAATAGAAGTTGATGTATTTTTAGAAACAAAAAACTCCTTGGCGCTGTTTTGGGAGTCTTTTAACCTATTTTTAGGTTTTAATCAATTTTCTGCATAAATTATACTACACTTATTTATACCATTTTCCAGAATATCAGCATTTTTTACTTTCCATCCGATAAATCCTAAAAACAAGCCCTGGCGATTGTAAATCACGGAACCACACAAACAAAGTCCACCTGCGTGGACTAGATGCGGTTTCCAACCGCCGATTTAATGTTAATAGGACTCTAATCCTCAAACCAACTGGCACGCCAAGCGGCTTCGGCTTCAGCAATTTTCAGTTCTCGTTGCCTTTTTTGATATTCTCGTCCTAGTTTATTCAATTGCATTAAAATGTTGCGAATTCCTTTGCGTTCTGCCAATAGTGTTGCTTCAGCAAATTCTATTTCTCCTAGTCGTAAGTGAATAGCCATAATCTGAGTCAGGCTAGAATCTTCGGAATCTTCCTCGTCACTAATTTCTATCACTAAGTTTAATAGATTGGGAGGACTAGGTATCATATTACTAGAACCCTCTGAGGAAGCAGCAGCAGCGGTGGCTGCGACTAAAATTGGTTCTGGTAGTTTTTTGGGGAGAACTCCGGTTTTTTGGATTAAAATATTAGCTGCTTGTGAGACTTTTTTCAAAGTTTCTTGAATTGCTTCTTCTAAATCTTGTTGCCATTCAACTAGTTCTATGGGATTAGAAGGATCTAAGGCTTTAGGTTGTTGTTCGTTTTCTTCGTTTTCTTCATGTTCTTCGTTTTCTTCATTTTCTTCATTTTCTGCTTCAATGTTCTCTTGTTCTTCAGTTTCTATAACTGCTTCTGTTTGGGTAGCTTCTGGGGGTTGAATATAACTAATTAATTCTTTAGCGGCTTGTTGACTGAACTTACGAATGCCTTGTTGTAATTTTTGCCGCTGATTTAGTGATAAGTTCAGAAATTCATCAGGATATCCCTGGGTACACAGGTAATAACTAGCTAAAATCAATTGTTTTTGTAAGGCTGAACCGAGTATATGTATATATCTAGCATAGGCTAAATTGAGTTCGTAAGCGATCGCACTAATTGCCTCTTTTAAGTCAGTAATATCTTTTTCTATCCGTTCAATTGCTCTAGCCATAAGTTTAAGCTGGTGAGTTGTCAGTTGCTTTATATAGTACAAATATACAGAATTTTGAATAAATAATCATCATATAAAGCACAGGACAGCGTGTTATTTGTTACCTTAAGTTGACACCAGTAAGCACTAATAAACCTCCGCGAACGGTATCCAATCTTGTGGGATGGGCATCCTGCCCGTCCTTGTATTATTAGCAGTCAAGATGCTTGCACCACAAGACATTTTGGGACATTTTTTTATTTAGAAGTCTCTAAGAACAAAATTACTTAGCACCAATTTGGGCAGCAACTTCATCAGCAAAGCTCATTTCTTTCCTTTCAATACCTTCACCGAGTACATAACGCACAAAGCGACTGACTTGAATTCCCTCACCAACTATTTTTTCTACTTGCTTCACCAAGTCTTCTACCGAAATACTTTGATCACGGATAAAAGGTTGATCTAGTAAAGTCATTTCTTTAAGACGCTTTTCAATTCTACCTTGAACAATCTTTTCTTTGATGTTCTCTGGCTTATTACCCAAGTCGTCCTTACCCATTTCGATGTCTTTTTCTTTGGTGACAACTTCGACAGGAATTTGGTCTATGCTAATGTACTCGACGTTAGGACAAGCGGCAACTTGCATTGCAGCATTCCGTGCCAAGTTTTGGAACTCTTCCTTGGTAGAGGCTGCATCGGTTTGAGAATTTAATTTTAATAGTACACCAACACGACCACCAGTATGGATATAGCTATCTACTATTCCTGGTTTGTCAGTGGTAAGAGAGAAATTCACAAAGCGCCGGACTTGAATATTTTCACCAAGAGTTGCAATTGTTTCTTTGATGAATTCATCAACAGTAACACTGGACTTTTCAGTATAGGGTTGAGCCAATAAAGACTCAACAGTATCAGCATTTGCAGCTTGTTTTGCCAGGTTCTTAACTAAGGCTTTGAAAGCTTCATTGCGGGCAACAAAGTCTGTTTGACAGTTTACCTCTATTAGTACACCGACTTGTCCATCAGGTCGAATGTAGGTGTCTACTAGACCTTCTGCGGCAATGCGAGCGCTTCCTTTATCAGCTTTAGCAATACCTTTTTGCCGTAGCCAAGTTGTAGCCGCCTCGACATCACCTTCATTTTCCTTCAGTGCCTTTTTGCAGTCCATCATGCCAGCACCGGTTTTTTGGCGTAGCTCCTGGACGAGTTTTGCAGATATTTCCGCCATATTGCCTCAATTCTTAACTTGACAGATACAAATATTATTCAAGATTATCAGACGATCAGGACTCATTTGAAAATCATTTAAGAGACTTCCAATCAAAAAAATACCCCAATCTTTAGTATAGATTCAGGGGTTTAGCACTGCCAAACCCCTACTTATTTGCCAGACTACTAAAAAATTGGCTAATTTATTCTTTGGTACGCCTTAATCCCGATCACAGATGCTTATGCTTCGTCTTCTGACTCAGTGCTATCACTTTCATCATATTCGTAGTCTTCGTCAGCGTAATCATCGTAGTCTTCTTCCGCTTCTAGCTGACCATGACGACCTTCATAGATAGCATCTGCTAATTTACCGATAATTAGTTTAATGGATCTAATTGCGTCATCGTTGGCTGGGATCGGAATATCTACAACGTCTGGGTCACAGTTGGTATCCAACATGGACACAATCGGAATCCCCAATTTTTCGCATTCTTGAACTGCGTTATATTCCCGCTTCTGGTCAACAATAACCACGATATCGGGAACTTTCCGCATATTTTTAATGCCGCCCAAATATTTTTGTAGCTTCGTCATTTCCCGACGCAGCATGGAGGCTTCTTTTTTGGGTAATAAATCCAGTGCGCCGCTTTCTTCTCTCCGTTCTAAATCTTTGAGACGCTCGGCTCTGGTTTTAATGGTTGCCCAGTTGGTGAGCATTCCACCCAACCAACGTTGGTTAATGTAGTGAGAACCGCAACGGAGTGCTTCTTGGGCAATAATTCCGGCTGCTTGGCGCTTAGTGCCAACAAACAGGAATTTTTTACCTTGCTCTGACTGGGTTCGCATATAGTTATACGCGTTATCCATCAACTGGGCTGTTTGTACCAAGTCAATGATATGTACACCATTTCGAGAGGTGTAGATATAAGGAGCCATTTTGGGGTTCCAACGTCTGGTCTGATGACCAAAGTGAACGCCTGACTCCATCATTTGAGCCAAGGAAACTACTGGCATATTTTGTTACTCCTATTCGGGTTAAACCTCCATCTAGGTGTATTTCTCAATTTAAGAAACACCCGAATTCCCAGATGTGCGGATTTTAGACAACTGTACTAGGGTAACACAAATATGTTGAGTTTGGTGGTGAACTTGGATTTTTTGTAAAAGGTGTACGGTGTACACACAAGCCGATGTACAAAAAGAAAATATATAACAGGTGACAGGTGCTACGCATAATTTAGTATTTATTTTGTGAACTACCCACACTGACCTGACGGTACAGTGTCGGCTTCCTGTCCAACAGAAAGCACAGTAGTAGACTTCTTGCGTCCTCTATTACTGCGACTTATTTCTGGGCGACAGGCTTCTTGATGAAGTTGTTCATGGGGGAAACCCCCAAGACCACACTTCATCGCTTTATCCCCCGTTCCAGAGGTCAAAATTCGTAGTCCCTCATCTCTGAGGTTTATTGCTGCATTAATATCTCTATCATGTCTAGTCTGGCACTTTTCACAAGTCCAGAATCTTATATCAAGTGGCAAACTACCCA
>NZ_LJOU01000076.1:0-31173 GCF_001672085.1 Anabaena sp. AL93
GCTAGGGTGTACACACAAGTTATCGAATCACCATTATTCCTCAAATTACCCCACCCTAACCCTCCCCTTGTAAAGGGGAGGGAACTGGATTTTTATTGTTTCCCCCCAAAGCATCGGCTAGGGTGTACACACAAGTTATCGAATCACCATTATTCCTCAAATTACCCCACCCTAACCCTCCCCTTGTAAAGGGGAGGGAACTGGATTTTTATTGTTTCCCCCCAAAGCATCGGGGGGATTAAGGGGGGTAATTTAACTTGTGTGTACACGATAGCCTTTTAGGAGAGGGCTAGTACCGCAAGGCGGAAGTCAAAAGTCAAAAGTCAAAAGTCAAAATGAAGACAGTATAGGCTTTTGGAGGATTTAGAATGGTTGGTTTATTTATGCCGTTTTGTAAGTAGTGAGACGGAATTAATTACACAATGTTATTGTGTTGGCGTAGCGTGGCGTTAGCCATGTGGAACGAAGTGAAATGAAGCAATTCCAAGGGTTGTGATTGCTTCCCTTCCGTCGCAATGACCGTAAATATTTTTGTCCAATTACTTACTAGGGAGAGGTAGGGAAGGGGGGTTAGGTTTCTGGAGATTATCGGTTTCATCTAATACTTTTCAAACAACCTCTTAGATGTAACAAGATCCCCGACTTCTTAAAGAAGTCGGGGATCTGATTTAGATGATAGTAGAACCGGGAAGTTCTGTAACTGGTGGTTCTCCCCAAGTTTCAATTTGGTTGAATGTATGTTTACTTAATGGATAAAACCTGATACTATCTTCAGAAGATTTTATTTGTTTGCGGAGTCTTTTTTGCAATTCACTATATTTGGTTTGACTAAGAATACATTCAAAGACTGAATATTGAACTCTTTGACCATATCCTTCTAATAAATCAGAGACTTTTTTACGTCTTTTGTCACAAGTAATGTCGTATACTATTACATACAATAACATTACCGGATTTGATAAGGTTTATATAGTTTACTTGGCTGGTAAACAAAATCTTTGAAAGCCTTGATTTGCTGTGTCATTAAATCCCAACGTGGTTGTTTCTCTCCTTCAGAATTTTGGACTTCTTCTTCTAGTCGTTGCAAGAAATACTTAATATATTTAGGTCTTCCCGAATTATTTAAGTAGCAACCGCTATCATGATATTCAAAATCATTGTCAATGTTCATGATTTTGGTATTGACTAACCACAGTACCAAAGAATCAATAATTGGGGCGCGAAACTCTTCAATTAAATCAGAAGTTAATGCTGCATGGCGTTCTGTTCCTTGATGTAAACAAGCATAATAGGGGTCTAATCCTTGGAGTTCAATTAGTGTTAGTAGATGATTCCATAAAATTTGATAACCAAAACTAAGCATGGCATTTACTGGGTTTCCTGGGGGACGACGACTGCGAGCTAAAAAGACAAAATCAGGATTATTTAAACATTCCCCAAAAGCGTTAAAATATTGTGCAGCACCAGCACCTTCTAAACCCATTAAACGCTCGATAGTTTCTGCTTCCCCGGCTTTTTGCGCTAATACTTCTAAACTTTTAATGGTAATTTCAGCGGTTTGGGAGGGATTACGGCGTTGCTGACGTTGTAAAAAGGTGCGACTATTTTTTAATTTGGCTTGAATAATTGTTCTAGCTGCTATCAATTTATCAATTGCTGTTAACTCTTGTTGATAACGAGATAGGCGACGATAACCACGCTCAATTGGCATTAATCTTCCATAACAGTATCCCATCCGAGATAAATAGGCAATGGGTATATCTCGCCAAAGACAGGTACGAATGGCTTGGGTGGTAATTTGTGATTTACCAAAGATTAATATTTGTTCTAAGTAGGTGAGCGTTGAAAATTGTCGTTATGGCAAGGCAAAAGGCAAGAGGCAAGAGGCAAGAGTGAAAAGGGTTTGGGCGATTTTACATTTCTTTACACAGTTTGGTTTTATTGTGTTCACCTACTTAGTAGTGGTAATTGAACTTCACCATGTACTATTTCTCCTTGTTTAACTATTAAGGTTTCAGCTTTGAGGCTAATATAACAACCTTGGCGAGAAACATAAAGTGTTCGCATATATATAAACTAAAGATTATGTTATTCTGAGATTTATGATTAATCTTTTGTGATTTGTGACTGTTGGGACATGATTTCTGCTATCATGGTTTTGATTTGGGATGGTTGTAAAAAACGTACAACTCTATCTCCGGCTGTGGCATTTGCAAAGGTGGCGATGGTAACTAAGATAGTATTGATAATTACTGCTGCTAGTCCTAAAGGTGCTATTAGCAAAATAATCAGTGTAATTGTCCCATTGAGAAATGCAACGGCTAAGTTCCGCACTAAGGCAGCACGATTAGAAATATACATGGTTTAGTTGGGATTCGGTATTAATTGTACTTTTTTAAGTTAAATCACACAGAAAATTTATACAAGTGATTTTATGCGAATGACGAATTTATTTATTGGTGATGATTTGTTAGCGGCGGGGTCAGGTCAATGGCGGAAATGCTGATGTTTCCGTTAACCCCGCCGATGTCTCTCTGTATAAGGGTTTCAGGGTTTTTTATTGCCTGGTTATTTTCGGAAAGTAGCCGCCAATTGATACCCCGTCGCAAATGGCATCTAGACATTAGGCACTGTATGGGTTTAGAATGACGGGTATCGCTTCTTTTATAGGAAGTGGAATTAATGGAAACAATCAAACCATCAAGATTCGCCCATATTGACATACTAGGATTGTCATCGCTTCTTTTATAGGAAGTGGAATTAATGGAAACCTTCATTTTCTGCTCTGTTGTCAGGCTTACTCCAGCTATCGCTTCTTTTATAGGAAGTGGAATTAATGGAAACAGGAAATAAATTATGTATATATTCCCAGTATTCATCTAGATCGCTTCTTTTATAGGAAGTGGAATTAATGGAAACTTTACTAAGGTAACGCACATATCTATCTTTAGGAATAATCGCTTCTTTTATAGGAAGTGGAATTAATGGAAACACTTCTTCTATTAAACCAGTGTCTTCATCTTCTACATTGACATCGCTTCTTTTATAGGAAGTGGAATTAATGGAAACTTGTTCCACCATACAGCAGGAGAAGTGATTCCCATTATCGCTTCTTTTATAGGAAGTGGAATTAATGGAAACCATGGATCTCGGATACAGCTACGAAGATGCCTAATCGCTTCTTTTATAGGAAGTGGAATTAATGGAAACTCTACCTTTGTCCACAACATACCAAAGTGTTTATAAGTCATGTTATCGCTTCTTTTATAGGAAGTGGAATTAATGGAAACAAGGTTGATGCAAGCAGGCATCAACCCCTTTTAGTTATCGCTTCTTTTATAGGAAGTGGAATTAATGGAAACTGAACAGCTTCAGCAGCTTTAAACATCAGCTTGCTAATTTGATCTATCGCTTCTTTTATAGGAAGTGGAATTAATGGAAACTTCTTTCAGAAGGTGTGTTGCTATGCAACTAGAATACTAATCGCTTCTTTTATAGGAAGTGGAATTAATGGAAACAGGAATATCAGCCCGTCCACAACCCCAAGCACCGTATCGCTTCTTTTATAGGAAGTGGAATTAATGGAAACTTGAGTAATGACGCGACCATCATATTGAACATCATTCTATCGCTTCTTTTATAGGAAGTGGAATTAATGGAAACACATTTTTAGTATTCTCTATTTCTTTTTTAAGCTGCATCGCTTCTTTTATAGGAAGTGGAATTAATGGAAACATTCTCGCTTTATAGTTCCTTGCATGATTATTTATCGCTAATCGCTTCTTTTATAGGAAGTGGAATTAATGGAAACCATCAAAGCAGCAACGGCACACTGGGTTCTAGTCCAGTAGATCGCTTCTTTTATAGGAAGTGGAATTAATGGAAACGATTGACGATGGTTTCAGATAAATTCCCAGTAGATCCATAATCGCTTCTTTTATAGGAAGTGGAATTAATGGAAACGATTAACTAAAAAGTTTAGATTTTGAGCACTCTTCATATCGCTTCTTTTATAGGAAGTGGAATTAATGGAAACTAGAACTCAGCGTGAGTGTGCAAATGTCTGATCTCTTCATCGCTTCTTTTATAGGAAGTGGAATTAATGGAAACGTTTGGGGTCAATACCTGCTAGTAAGGGACTGATTTTAGGATCGGTTCTTTTATAGGAAGTGGAATTAATGGAAACCCTTGTACAATAACAGGTTGTTTGCTTTCACCCAAACTAATCGCTTCTTTTATAGGAAGTGGAATCAAGATATGAGATCCCCGACTTCTTAAAGAAGTCGGGGATCTTTGGGTTTAGGATATTTTAAATTTCCTCATTCGCATGAGAAGTATTGAATAATCACAAAATTGAGATTATGTTGTTACACGAGATGTAAACAATATAATCAGATTGGTGGGGGAAATTCTACAATGTCAGAACAAAATAAAGATCAAGATCAAGAAATTTTACGTCAATATCTTGATTCAATTAAGGAAGAAGAAGAACGTAAAAAAGCACAAAATTTAGCACGCCTTTCTAGATTAAATATAGGGATTGCTGTTTTCCTTTCTCTGCTCATTCCCATTGGTGGATATTGTTATACCCGACGGTGGAAAGCAGTTCTATGGCTTATGTGTGGTGGGGCTTTAATAGGAGTAGTAGTTGCTGGAAGTTCTCGTAATAGTGAAGAAGCTATGGCACGAGCTTTTGGTATAGGATCAGTTGCGGGGACAATTATTGCTCCTATTGATAATGCTTTGGCTATTTCTCGCGCGAAAAAACAGGTTGAAGAATTAAGTAAATAATGTAGTTTTTAATTGTCAATTTTTGGAAATTCCAGGAAGTTCACTATGCAGATTTTTAGTAATTTTATCCGCAATTCTCTAGTTACTGTTATTAACACGGCAACAAAAGCATCTATTAGACAAGACCAAAAAGACGGTAAATGTGGGAATGAGCCAGAGATTTATTATGGTTTATGTTGTTTGGGTATAATTGGTTTAGGTGTCGCAAATGAAGGCAAATAGAATATTAAAATTAATCATTTAATTAGATCCCAGATCCCAGATCCCAGATCCCCGACTTCTTTAAGAAGTCGGGGATCTTTTCTTTTCAATCATCGAGTAGTAGTTTTTTGAAGTCAGTAGAATTAGGTAAATTATGATCTAGCAAAAATTGTTGATAAATTGATTCTGACTCGATTTGCGTTTTGATATATTCTATTTTGGGAAGTGTTCCTGGTCGTAATCCTGCATATTCTAAATAGCTAGAAAATTCCCATTCTCCAGGATGGTTTACTATTCCGGCTTTTACTGGATTGAGGTGAATATAGCGAGAAAGATTGACAAGATATTCAGTTTCTTGGATGTGAATACTTTGAAACCGTCCCTGAAATAATACCCCCGAACGGTTAAACCGTTTATTAATTGCCTTTGTGTAAGCAAGAGAGAGAGATTTCATGGCATCAGATAGGGTTTCATTTCTCAGATATACCAATAAATGATAATGATTAGGCATTAAACAGTAAGCAACAATATCTACTACATTTTTAATAAGATGTTCCTTTAGTAACCGGAGAAAATAAATATAATTCTCACGTTCAAAGAAAATATCTTGACGATTGTTACCACGATTATAAATATGATAAAAGTTACCACTTTGCCAGGGAGTTTTTCTTTGGGGCATAAATAAAAATATGGGATATTCAAATTTAATAAAATTTTACCAGATATCCGAGTTCCCAGATCCCTGAGTTCCCAGATCCCCGACTTCTTAAAGAAGTCGGGGATCTAATGTCGGGGATCTAATATCTATAAACATTCACAATGTCTTCACCGATTTGTTTTAATTTATTAACTAATGATTTTGGTTTTATTACCTTCACTCCTCCTTTAAAACCAAGAATCCAGCGCAAAAGTTCCACATCATCTAAAGACCATTGAGGTAATATGACTTGAAACCGATGAGGATAGTTTTTATTTTCTGTTTTATCAAGACAAAAAATAGATTTAGGCAAAGTTAATCTCTTACCTGTGATTGGTAGAGACATTTTCATCTGTTGTGGAGGAAATCGTTTAGTTCCTTCGGCAACAAATCTAAAAAGTTCATTATTAAACCACAATTCAATAGTAGTACACACTAGAGAACGTTCTTTTTTATTAATACTCAGAAATCGTTGTTGTTGGTGGGGATTGTAACCTAAAAAGATTCCTGCACTGGCTTTAGATAGTTTTTGTAACTTTTTTAAGGAATTTTCTTGTTCTTGTCGAGAACGCACTTTTGTTAGCAGTTTACCAATAAATAATCTATCTAATCGTTCAAAACGAAATAAGCCATGATATTCACCGGATACACATTCATAACCCAAATACCAAGCTGTGTTAGAAAAAACAATTTGTAATGCGGGTCAATCATGCTACGATTAGCGATCGCTCGTACCGGATAAATATCACTGACTCCCAAGCGACTTTGTGCCATGCGAGTAGCAAAGGTTTCATAAATTTCCAGTGCTATCGGGTCATTGAGACTTTGTGCTTGAGACTGGAGAACTTGAAACACCTGAGTTAATTCTAGTGCTGATAAAATTGCCGTTCCCGCAAAATAACCGTCTCGCATAGAAAAATTATGTAATATTTTATATGGTTTAAGGACTTTTTCAATATCTTTACGGACAGAATCTAAAGTATTACCATCAATAGTCTCATATTCTTGCAGTGCGGACAGTAAAGTTTTTAAACTTCCTTGTCCAGAATTGGATAAAAACGGATGATGTAAGATGAACCTAATAGTTTGCAATAATCTCTGAAACGCTGGTAAATCTGAGTAGGGATGAGTTACCACAGCAACGGAAACGGTCAGAGAAACAGCGCCAGGGGAGATAGGGAGATGGGAAGGTGAAGAGATAGAATTAACACCAATGAGGGAATTTTGCTGCAACCATAGTAAATTAGAGGCGATCGCAATTTCATCTGCATAGATATTCCCATACAATTGGCTGATACAAGCGGTGATTTCTTCTAGTGAACTGGTAAATTGAGGGATTTTACCCAAAATGCTGGCTAATAAACTGGGATGAGTTGCTTGTAGATTACCAATTCCCGGATAGTTAATGATCAAGGAAATTAGATACATTAATCGCTCAAAATCCAGCAATTTACTGTAAGCATGAAAAGTAATTTGACTATTACGGTTAGTGCGGTTGATTAGAGTTCGAGAAAGCTGTTGAATTTGGGTAGAGATTTGGTGAAAGTTGAACTTTGGGGACGTGACATCAACTTCCTTAACTGCTGCAAACCCTTCAGCGGCCATTGGTGGAAAATCTTGCAGCCATTGGTGCATACTCTCAATTACCATCTCTGGAACTTGACGAGTGCGCTGTTGATTCCATCCTTTACAAGTTAGCAAAGGGGTTTTTAAGTACCACCCCATCCATAAAACCGGGGAAGCGACGACTAATTTTAACTTTTCTAATAAATCCAATCGCCACGCACGCTTGGCATTAGTGGCATCATAGACTACAGCATTATTTTGAGCCAATGCTGCTGTGATCTGAGAAATTACTGCTGCTTCTATATCTATCCAATCACCCTGAATAGTGGTATCCCCATAAAGTTCTTGACGAATAACATCAGTAGAGACAATGCGATAATTCCCCAACTTAGCTAACTCATTAGCGAAAGTGGACTTACCGCTACCAGGGACACCGATCAGGATGTGACAGATGGGAGGAGTAGACATTTTCTTCGATCCTCAATAAAACTTATTTTATATTGTCTGCATTTAACAAACCTCAAAGTCTAGTGTTTTCAAGCGAATCACGAATTTATTACCACATTGCCCCAGTAAATTTCGTCATTCGCATGAACAGTAGTTTACATCCAGTTTTTTGCTGATAATATAAAAACACAACACAAATCAGTAAATATTCACAGATTGCAAACAGCAGTCAAATTTGTTGATATATCTTCAAATATGACAATATGAGCTTAAAATTATCGGCGAAAACTTAGTGATTTGTGACAAAACCTGTTGAGTTTTCTAACTAATTTTTACAAACTATCTTTTTTGAACACAGTATAACTTTCAGCGTGTATGTTAAAAAGTAAGCATAACAAGGAGATACAGAATCCGTGACTCAATATACTGCTATCACCTTCGCACCTGTTCAAGGGTTTATCGAAAAATCCCGTAAACTTCGGGACTTATATGGTGCATCTCTGATTCTGTCTTATCTGAGTCAGCAGCTAGTTTTGTCTGTTGAGAACAACGGATTAACAGTAATTTCTCCAGCAATACCTAATTTACAAAAAGGGATGCCTAATCGTATTCTGATTAAAGGAGAAATGAGTAAAAAAGATGCAGAAAAAATATTACTTTCTGCATGGAAAGAGATGTTAAAAGTTTGTCGAACTTGGATAGAGGAAAAATTACCTCCACCTGAATTTGAATATCACTGGGAACGTGAGTGGACGCTTTGGGGTGGTCATACTTGGGAAATATTTCACGGAACTGGTTGCTGTATTGAAGCAGCAATGGAGGATCTAGAAACTAATAAATTATCCCGTGGTTGGAGTGCTGTTAATTGGATTGGTGAGAGTTCTAGCTTAACAGGTACAGATGGTATTGCTTTTCCTGGTTTGGGTTCTGAATATCGTAATCCTAAAACTTTAGATTATGGTGATGAAGATAAGCAAATTAAAGATTTTTATGAAAAATTAGCGCGAAAATTAGATAATTGTCCACCTGGCAAAATCCCAGAAGGTAAATATATTGCACCTAATGAAAAATTGAGTATTCCTGAATTGGTAAAACGGTTAGTTACCTTACCAGAAATAGCAGATTTAATTAGTAAAGATAAACCAGATGATGAGAAATTAGGAAAACTCAAAAGTTTTCGAGAAATTGACAGAAAACCAACCGCAACTACTTCTGGACAATGGACAGGATGGTTTATGGGAGATGGTGACAAAGTTGGCGAACATTTAAAGCAATTAGCAGATGAAAATAAAGATGGTTCAAGCATTAAAGAATTTAGTGATAAAATTAGAAAATGGGGTCAAAAATTTGAAAAAGAATTTCCTAAAGAATTAGGTAATATAGCTAATTCTATTAGTATACAAGATTCATCACAAGAGCGTCTATTTCCTAAACAGTTAGGAAGAATAGTTTATGCAGGAGGTGATGATTTTCTTGGAATGATTTATAATCCCATCTTTAAGAAGAAATTTCATAGACAGATACCTGGTTTTATTGCTTATAAATGGCTACTTACATTAAACGATAAATGGCATAAAGATGAACCAGGTATTAACGTAAGTGTGGGTTTTGTTTGGGTCGCGGGTAGTGTACCCCAGCGAGATGTTTTACAACATTGTCGGGAAGCGGAAAAAGTAGCCAAATCTTTAGAGAGAGATAGGGTGACAATTCGCGTGGTTTTTAATAGCGGTCAATATGTGCAGTGGACTTGTCCTTGGGATTATTTGGATATTTTGATGAAGTATCGAGATAGGGATGGGAAAACATTTTATGAATGGGAATGTAAGGGGAGAAAGAAAGAAGATTTTCCTAACTGGAGTCATGTTTATAATGATTTAGCAACATTGAAGTTTAGACGCGGTTTTAGTGCTAGTGAAAGTACATTAACAAGAATAATACCCACTCAATTATTAAATATTTATTTTCCACATCAAGGTCAAAAATTGCTAGATGATGATTTAGCTAAACATCTTGTTGGCTTTAATGAAGAAGATGGTATCTGTGAAAGAAATAAATTAATCGTTGAATGGATAGATAATTTAATTCAGATTGGATGGTATTTATGTTCAAGTATTTAATTTGTATCAGTCCTTTGGGTTTTATGTATGGTAGTGCAGGAGCATTCTTATCACCTGAAAATTTAGTTGGTCGTTCCGGTGCTAAATTTCCTCCTGAAGCTGCGACATTATCAGGATTATTCTTCAGAGTTAATCAAGAACAAAAGTTATGGGATGACAAAAAATTAAGTGATGAATTATATGTAGCGGGTCCTTTTTGGGGAGAATGGAATAAACCAGAATCTTTTTATGTACCAATACCTTGGAATAAAATTATAGGTAAGTATGAGTCTACAGAATGGAAACTTAAAAATACACCAAACAGTAATAAAACTAAATGGCATAGAGATAATAAGGAGTTAGAACCTGAATATCAATGGCAAAGAATTAATTTTTGGAATGAACCTGCGGAGGATATTCTGAGTAACAAATATGCTAAAACAGCACCTTGGAAGTTTGTTCCTATCTTACATCCTAGAATTGTAAAAGATGAAAGATGTACTTTTCCTGAAGATGGTTTATTTCTAGAATATGCTGTACAAATAGACCCAGAATATTGCTTAGTCTATTTATCTACTCATTCTTTACCAGAAGGTTGGTATAAATTTGGAGGTGAAAATCATTTGGTTGAAATCAAGAGTGAACCCATTGATAAGAGTCGAATTTTACATTTTTTAAATCAAAAAATAAAAGATAAATTTGCATTAATTACACCTGGTGTATGGGGTTCAAATCGTTTATCTCAACGGTTTCCAGAAAACGCCTTTTCCAGCAACCCTGAGAATATTAAAATGCTAACTGATAAACCTGTTCCTTATCGTTACAGAGTTGGTGATAAAAGGACAAAACAAGGAAGGTTAGGAAGAGGACGGTATTCTGTTCCTGCTGGAAGTGTTTATGTTTTAGATAAACCAATTAATAAACCTTGGTGGGAATGGGATGAAAAATGGTTTCCCAAGGAAGGTTTTAGCCTCAAAAAAATGGGCTGTGGTTTGTGTTTACCAATAGATATTTAATTCAAGGAGTTACCAAAATGTTTAAAAAATCTTACGGAATTATCAAGACTTTATCACCGCTTCATGTTGGCGCAAGTGCAGGAGAAGAAAGCGGAAATTTAAACTTAATTTTTCGAGATCAATTTACTAATACAGGTATTATTCCCGGTAGTTCTATTCGTGGTCGGTTACGTTCAGAAATGCGTGATTCTCAAGGGGAAGATCAAGCTAATTACTGGTATGGAAATGAAGGAGAAACAGGAAAAGCCAATAGTACAACAGAATCTATAGTTAAAATTGAATACGCTTCTATAGTTTGGATTCCTGTTTTTTGTCCTGGTCAACCTATAGTTTGGATAAGCTGTCCACGCTTATTAAAACGTTATCAAAGAATAGTAGGTAATTTTAATTCTGAACTATTAGAAATTGATCCAGAAGAATTAGTTTACACAGGATCAAGCAACTTAAAAACTTTATCCATAGATGAAGAAAATAAGTTATTTTTTAATTTTGGTTTTTTAACCATTGAATCAACTAATAATTTATCTATGTGGTTTCCTTCAAAAGAAGAATTACCCGCAGTAGTAGTTGCTGATGATGAAATAGGAATGATTCATGATATGGCTTTATATCGTCAAAGTCGAGCAGTGTTAGATAAAAATGAGAAAAAGGTTAAAAACTTTTTTAATACTGAAGGACTACCAGAGGAAACAATTTTAGTTTTTCCCATAGCAGTAAAAGAGGATAAAACAAATGAAAATAACCAAGAAAATCAACAATTAGAAACATGGAAATCACTTATTAATACATACAGTGATGAACTATATCTAGGTGGACTAGAATCTATTGGTTTTGGACATTGTACTTTAAATATCGAAGGAGTATAAAAATGGCTTTAGAGTTATACAAATTGGATCAATATGCTCATGATTTAGTAGCTGAATATGGTTTTATTAGACCTGTAATTGGTGCTAAAGGATTTCCCTTTTATCCTGGTTCAAGTATGAAGGGTGCATTTTTAAGAGTTTGTCCAAATGAATTAAAAGCTGATTATTGTGGTACGGAAACTAAAGAAAATGGTCAAACCAAAACTAAACCAGGTATTTTACGTTTTCATGGTGCATACCCAATAGATATGTCTTGGGGAGATAAAAAACATTTAGTTGATATAGTTCATTCTCAACAACCACGTCAAGTTGAAGAAGATTGTACTACTACAGCTAATCCTCAAATATCTCTTTATGAAACTACCTTATTATTTGGTATTTCCAGCACAAAAAATTTAGGACGATCAGAATGGGAAAAGATTTGGGAGATTTGGGAAAAAGCATTAGGAATAGGAATTGGTTCTAGAGTTAGTGCAGGGTATGGAAGATTTAGTAAGCATGAAAATGATGGAACAATTCAAGAAATTGTCAGTAGAGATAAATTGATATTTTCTGTTTATCTTTCTGGACAAGGATTAACTTCTCAATTATTAAATAATACTACCCCCGAATTTCGCCCCAATATGTTTAAAGCAGTATTACGGGGACATACTTTGAGAATATTGGGAGGTATTACAGATGCGAAAACTGCAAAAACAGAAACTCAAAAACTATGGGGAGGAATTGACAACGGTACTTTTGTAGGAAAACTAGGTATTAGTTTCACTGCGGAAGAAATTGATTTAGGTCAGCATACATATAAACCTAAACCTAATAAAACCCATTCTATGTCTACTTATGACTTGAGAGAAGGAAGATTAGATATTTTATATTTGGGTAACTCTGACAAAGAGAAAGTCAAACTTAAAAAATTTGTCACTCAACTTGTTCAATTTAGTGTTTTATTAGGAGGTTTTGGTAAATCTTGGCGTAGGGTTAATCATCGTAAATTCTGGAATCAATATTTTAAGGATAATGATAAACCCATGATTGGTTGTCATTGGGAATTTTTGAAAGAATCAGAAGATTTATATTTGACTTGTGGAAAATCTGATATTGGTCATATATCTAAATTTCTCCATGATATTCAGCAGAATTTCGCTAGTTTACTGAACTTAAATAACGATAATTACACTCCTTGGCGAGAAACATGGCATATTAATAACGTTCAAGTATGGGCAAAAATCAGTAAAACAAGTGAAGCTGTTGAGTGGTTTCACGGTAACTATACAACTGGTAAAAGAATCTACAAAACAGATTTAACAGGGAGAATTGGTAACAAAGATAATCCTAGCAAAGTAGGAAGGATTTGGCATAGAATGTATCCCCGCTATGTTATCAAAGATGGCAAGTTAGAAAGACTGCCTCAATATGTAGAGTTATTAACTCTTTTTCCTGATGATTCTGACAGTACAAGACAATTTTTAGAATTTTTAGAAGACGATAAACAATTTATCAAAATATTTCCTAGAGGTAATTAATCATGAGTATGAATGTTTGGATTCTCACTATTGGTAATAGCGATGTACAACTCAAGTCCGGTTATAAAAAATCTCTATGGAATAACCATTATGTAAAATTTGAAAAGGAATATAAGCATACATTTGAACCTACTAAGGAAACTCCTAAAAGTCCTGCTACTGTTCCTGCAAGAGTAATGGGTATTGTTTACGGTACAAATTTAGATAATCAGATTTTTGAAGAGTTACAATTTCCTCTACTTAATAGATTCACTGAATATTTGCAGGGTAGAAATCATCCTGATAAAATTATTGTGATTTTGACAGATCAAGAAAATGTTTTTGGCAAGGGAGACAAAAATAAGAAAGAATGTCCTTACTGGCAAGATACCTGTACACTTAAAACTATATTAGAAAGGTATTTTGAGCAGGATAACAAATATCCTGAACTTAAAACGGGTGAGCATATTCATTATTTACCACTAGAAGCAGAACCTGAAAAAGAAGGTCTTGAAGGTCTTGATGATTGGAATGAATGTCTAAAATTAGTTGATAAATTATTTCAAAAACAAGAAATAACATCTATTGACAAAGATGCAAATATTTTTGTAAGTCATCAAGCAGGTACTCCAGCTATTTCTTCCGCAGTTCAGTTTACCAGTTTAGCCAAGTTTGAGAAACAAGTACAATTTTTAGTAAGCAATGAATATAAAGATAGGCAAGCTATACCTATTCCTAGTTCAAAGTATTTAAGAGGTATTCAAATTCAAAAGGCTAAACAATTAATAGTAGATGGTTTTCCTGGTGCTGCATTAAAACTTTTAGAGGACACAACGGAAATTGATACTAATGTCAAGTTAAAATTAAACCGCTTAGTTGGTGTTTTAAATATTGAAAATACTTTAGCAAAAGGAAATGAGTTTGATGTTCAACCTGCGATATATCGTGTTATTGATGCTTTGGAGATTGTAGAAATTTTCTTTGAAAAGCAAAATTACATTCAAGGTATAACTTTATTAGCTGCTGCTCATGAAACCTTTATGAAAGCAGCAATAGTTAAAAAGATACATAAAGATAATAATATTAAATGGAGTGAACCAGGACTAGGATTTGTTGGAAATTTAGACAGGAAAGCTAAAATTGAAATACTACGGAAATTAGAGTTTCCTGTAGATGATTCTCGTTTTAATAATAACTTAAACAAGGAAGATATAAATAGTATAAATAGGGTAATTGGTGGTAATGAAGGAATGTTTGAATGGCTATGTAAATTATATGATCCTTTATTCAAGTCTACATCTTGGAAATTATTACAGTATATAGGTAAATATCGTCGTAGTTATGGAACTGATAGACGTAATCAATTAATGCACAATTTAGTAGGTGCTAAACCAAAAGAAGTAATTAAATATTTGTTAGGTGATCAACAAGATACCTCACCGTATACTGATGATAATGCAGGTGTAGTCAATGCTTATAAAGAACAAGTCAAAAAGCCATTTTTAGAGCAAATTAAGAAATTAGGATTACCTTATAAAGAAAGTGATTTACGGAAACAATTAGAAGAAATAGCTAGTAAACTACGTTGAATCAACAACAAGATCCCCGACTTCTTTAAGAAGTCGGGGATCTGACTCTAAACCGTATGTTTTTCTTGAATGATAATGATGTCATTTATTGTACTTGACTAAAAATTACCGCAAAAGTCATACAGTACAAGACTTTTACCCCTGAACTACTATATGCCGGCTAGATAAATGTCCATCTTTGCGCCGTTGGGGGAGAATTGTGGCAGGATGGAAAGAAGCCTGTGCAACATCACAGACTTGTAAGGGTGTTGTTTTGCAGAAGAACCCGTCAAGAAGATTGTTAGTTTCGCACTGTCAACGAAAAATTTGGCGGAAGGGATATACTATCCTCTGAATGTTAGTAAATTGCAGAACAAGCTATAGCGGTTGTCAGTTGCATGAAAACATCCAGTTATCATCACACTGATTTGCCTTCATGACTTTTAATGCCTGTTCCCCGTCCTCGGCTACATATACTCCCCACCTTGAATAGGAAATGAATCCAGAAAACTCAGAAACTTACATAAATCATCCAACTTGGGGTTTACTCTATAGGATCTGTATGGTTGATGAGAACCAGGATCTGTTTACCACACTCTACGCCCAACGCTTATTTTTTCTAGTAACAACTGAACTAAAAGTCCTGAAATTTCAGCCAATTGGCCGGACTGAGGCTAGAATGATGCTGGAAAATCGCTTACGGACTTTGCGCCGCAGTGGTAATTCTCAGGAGTACGAGCAACTTCAAGGTGTATTTCAGCGCACATTCCAATGAGTAGTTTAATTAGCGATCGCTTCGCTCACATACACGCCTCACTCCCATCTACAGTGAGGTTGATTGCTGTTACAAAAAGAGTATCTACTGAATTAATGCGGGAAGCATACACCGCAGGAATTCGTGATTTTGCTGAAAGTCGCATCCAAGAAGCTGCCAGTAAACAAGCCGAATTGCAAGATCTAGCGGATATTACCTGGCACTTGATTGGACATCTCCAAACCAATAAGGCGAGAAAAGCCTTAGAGCTATTTTCATGGATTCACTCCGTTGATAACTTGCCACTGGCACAACGCTTAAATATCCTAGCGGCAGAACTGGGAGTGAATCCAAAGGTATGCTTACAAGTCAAAATTCTCCCCGACGCAAATAAATCTGGTTGGATGGTTCCAGAATTATTGGCGGACTTAGCAGCGCTTAACCAATGTCAAAATCTACAAATTCAAGGTTTGATGACAATTCCGCCTCAAGGGTTGGCGGATGCAGAAATTTTAACAGTATTTAATACTACGTATGAATTAGCACAAACCATCCAATCACAAAATTGGCCAAATATTACCATGCAGCAATTATCAATGGGTATGTCTGGGGATTACCAGTTGGCAGTGCAAGCAGGAGCAACAATGGTACGATTAGGTACAATCTTGTTTGGTGAACGAGCTTAGACATAGCTGTAGTCATACTTCCAGACGGCATGATTAACAATCGTTTGCGAATTTACTACCAAGTATTGATAATTGTCAAAAAATATAATACTCTCATAAGTAATTCTTAATTGCAAAGGTGGTCATACCCCCCTTTATTTTTAATGATCGTTAGGCTACAATTTTAACTCAATGTTACAGATTCGTTAATGTGCAGGCGTTAACATCAATATCTGTTAATAATTGGGAATTTGTACTAAAGGGTAAAATCAGTAGTACGATTACTACGTCAAACATCTACTATAGTTACGACTACTGCCTAGAAGGAACTTTAATGTAACTTATAGCCAGGAAAATTAGGGGAATTTTAATCTGGGAGCATACAACATGAGCAATATATTTTCTAAACTCAGGGATTTTGTAGGGTTGAATGAGCAGGTAGAATACGAATACTACGAAGAAGAAGCTGATACAGCCAATAATTATCAGAATATCTATCAACAGGAAAATCCCCAACCAGCCCCACAGGAAACTACTCCTCCAAATCGGCGTTGGCGGGAAAATCAACCTAACAGTACAGAAGAAGTAGCTGCAACAGTATCTAAACCTATGAGTAACGTTATTGGTATGCCAGGCGCAATTAATGGAATCTCTGAAGTTCTAGTCCTCGAACCTCGCACGTTTGAAGAAATGCCCCAGGCGATTCAAGCCCTCCGGGAGCGCAAATCAGTAGTATTGAACTTGACCATTATGGACCCTGATCAAGCTCAACGTGCAGTTGACTTTGTTGCTGGTGGTACTTATGCGTTAGACGGACATCAAGAAAGAATTGGTGAAAGTATCTTCTTGTTTACCCCCAGTTGCGTGCAAGTTAGCACTCAAGGCGGTTTGATACATGAAGTACCTATCAACCAAGCCCGTCCCGCCCGTCCCGCAGCTACAGCAGCAACGACCGCTTGGGGAAATGAACCCACTCGGATGGCACAGTAAGGTAAATTAGTCATTAGTTCTGACAATTAATTGACCACTAGTGACTAATGAAATGAATATAAAATTTGGCTTAATTGGCGGTGGGGTAATGGGAGAAGCTCTATTATCCCGCCTTATTACAAGTAGCATTTATCAAGGCTCAGAAATCATCGTCAGTGAACCCCAAGCTGAACGCCGCAGCTATTTAGAACAGAAATATGGGGTAGTTGTGACAACGGATAATAGTCTAGTGTTAGGGGCAGCGAAAACAGCGGTGATGTTGGCAATCAAACCCCAGATATTTACGGCTGTAGCCCAAGAATTAGCAGATATCCTACCAACAGAACATTCACCCCTGATCATTTCCATACTAGCGGGGGTAACTTTAAAACAATTAGAAGCAGCTTTTCCTCAAGTTCCCATAATTCGCGCTATGCCGAATACCCCCGCCACAGTGGGTGCAGGAATAACAGCAATTTCTTTAGGTGCTTATACTCATCCTCATCACCAACAAACAGCACAGCAGATTTTTACCGCTGTGGGGGAAGTAGTGGAAGTACCGGAAAGCCTGATGGATGCGGTGACAGGATTATCCGGTAGTGGACCGGCTTATGTGGCATTGATGATTGAAGCCTTAGCTGATGGGGGTGTGGCTGTGGGTTTACCAAGGGCGATCGCTAAACAACTAGCTGTACAAACGGTCTTAGGAACAGCAAAACTGGTACAAGAAACCAAAATTCACCCCGCCGAACTCAAAGATCAAGTTACCAGTCCCGGTGGTACAACTATTGCCGGTGTCAGCACCTTAGAAAAAGCTGGTTTTCGTTCCGCTGTTATCGAAGCTGTTAAAGCCTCGAAAGAACGCGCTCAGGAATTGGGGAAGGGATAACAGGGGATGGGGGCGTTGCTGATTAAGGGTATGAATTTTAGTCTCACGCAAAGGCGCAAAGACGCACTGAGGTTTGAGTTTTAAGTACTTATCACTTTTGCTATACAGAGACTATTCTTGCCTCTCCTAACCTCTGGATGGGCGCAGGCCCTGCGCTGGATGGGCGCAAGCCCTGCGCTGGATGGGCGCAGGCCCTGCGCCCCTACCTCCTGCTATCCGCAAGCCCTAATTAGGGATTGCTAAATAAAGCTAAAACCATTTATTAATAAGGGTTTCGCGGATTTTTATCACAAAAAAGTGCAAGGTTTTGGCTGATGGTGTCTCAAAATAGGTGCATTTTTCTTTGTCGGATTTGGAAAATTGAGGATATCCAGACAGTTAAAACTGTTCCCTGTTCCCTGTTCCCTGTTCCCTGCCCTCACAGACAACTTTTTCAGCAAACCCTAATTAGGGATTGTTAAAGGCTGAGTTTTTTGAACTGCTGGTGTTTCCTCTGGTGTAGATTCTACAGAAGGACTGGGCGCTGATTTGGGAATCATAAATTGTTGCCAAGTTCTAATTTGTTCTTGAGCATCAGTATAAGCACTACTACCACGAGGAATTAAATTAGCTGTATCAATGGCTTTGGCAACATCAACCTCACTTTGAGAACGTGCCATTTGCAACAATTGTTGACTCCATTGGTCAATGGCAATATTGACATCTAAACGCAAAGTGTTACGACTAGATACCCGATTTGCCAACTGAATAGCTTGAACTAAAGCTTCTGGTGTGCCAGTAACTGCAACTTGCTTGGCTTTTTGCCAACTTTCTTTGGCGCGAATTTGGTCTTGCCAAGTATCTATAGAGGATTGAGCTTCACTAGATAAAGCGCGTCCTGAAGAGGCGATTTTTTGAGCTTCACTAATAGCCGTTGTCAAATTACCACTGTCGGCTAATGCCCTGGCTTGATCTAAGTACGGTTGATCTTGAATGCGCTCAATTTTGGCTGTCCATAGCCTAATCTTTTTTTTGGCTTCTGGATATAATGCCCGTCCAGAGCGAATTTGATTAAGTTCAGCGATCGCTGTTTGTAATGAGATAACATCCTCGTTAATAGCTATTTGTTCCGCCCGATCTAAATATGGTCTATCTTCAATAAACTCCACCTGGCCACGCCAACGACCAATTTCTTGACGGGCTTCTGTAGCCCGGGGATTATTCCCAGGAATTAATTGTACTTCCGAAATCGCTGCTGTTAAATCATTAACAGTGCCTTGACTAGCGAGATTCCGAGCTTTTTCTAACCGAGAAACATCTTGAATTTCTAATTGCCAACGGGCAATTAATTGTTGTGCTTCATTATAAATATCCCTAGAAGCATCTATTTGTTGAGCTTGAGAAATAGCCGTTTCTAACCCAGCCGTAGTCCCAATAAAAGCACTTCTTTGGGCTTCACCCAAAACCATAAAATCATCAACTTCAGCTTGCAATTCAGGAATAGGGGGAATTTGTCGGGCAATTTCCAAGGCTTGATCAGCATTTCGCTCTTTCATTTTAGCCTGTGCTAATTTGAGCATTTTTCTAGCAAACCCAGATATTAACTCTTGGGCTTTTTGATACAGATAACTATCTGGTTTAATCGTTTCAGCCAGTTTAATAGCTTTAAGTAAACTATCTAAATTGCGATTATTTGCTAAATTTTCTGCTTTGTAAAGTTTATCCCCATCTTCTCGCGCCGTAACAATAATGTTATTTAATTGATCATATTTAGTGCTTGCCCAATATTTATTATTAACCCGTAGCAATCTAGCCGTGAGCATAAAAGCTGATTGCCAATGTCGTTGGCGCAATTCTTTTTCTGCTTCTTGGTAAATTCCTTCCGCCTTTGACCAAATCGTTTGCCACTTTTGAATTTGCTCTTCTACTAGTTCACTAACCTTCACGTCAGTAGGAATTTTTCGGGCTGTAGCGATCGCTTCCTCCAAATTCCCCGCTTGGAAACTCTCATCCGCCAACCTGAGAACATCCCGTGACCATTCCTCTAAAAGACGATTAATTTCGCCCCGCAAAGGATGATTTTCTGGTAATTGTTTAACCAGAGTAATTGCTTGGAGCAAATCATTAATAGTTTGCTTAGAAGCCGCCAACTGAGCGCAGTGTAGCCTTACTGACGCACTAGCTAAAGGCCAAAAAATTTGTGGACAATTAGGAGCAGTAGGTAACTTAAACAGGATGGATAAAGCTAGAAAACCCATGCTTCCAGGAATTAAAGTTAATACTGCTGCCCAAACTACCCAATTTTTAGTCCAGCGCGGCATTTTCTCAATTAAAACATTGAGATTAAAAGTAGGTTCTGAATTATCATTTATAGCCAAAACATCGCCATCTTGCTTTTTTTTTTGCTTCATAGACTGAGAATGAGAACCAATAGCAGCGGTATCAGCAGTTTGATTATTTTGTATGTAGTTAGGCTGAACCCCAATTGGTTCTCCCGCTTGGTCTGAAGACCAATTATCTGGAATATCCCGCTCTGTCATTGCTCACACCACACTAATTGAATAGCGATATGAAAGTAGATAGATCAATATAGATAATTTTATGTTTGCTATCCTCACTTTCCTATCTAAAAAACCGTTTAAAACCCATCCCTAACATTACTGTTTTTTGGGTTGAGTATGACTGGTGACATTAATCAGAAATTAAAGATTCTCTTTGTAGATCTCCAATTAACTGAGTTAAATCATCACTACTTGCTTGATAGATATTACCGCAAAAGTCACAAGTAGCTTCTGCACCATCATCTTTCACAATCATGTCTTGTAGTTCCGCTTCTCCCAATATTTTCAGCGCCCCTAGCACCCGATCAAAAGAGCAGCCACAATGAAAGCGTAACATCTGACTTTCAGGAAATATGTTCAATCCCATATCTCCTAACAAATCGTTAAAAATTTCCGTCAGTGTTTTACCTGCTTGCAGTAATGGCGTAAACCCAGATAAAGCCTCAATCCGCGATTCTAATGTAGCCACTAGCTCCTCATCCCTAGCAGCTTTGGGTAACACCTGGATCAAAATTCCTCCCGCTGCCGTTACGCCCTGTTCTCCCACAAATACACCCAAAACTAAAGCCGAAGGAGTTTGTTCAGAACTTGCCAAGTAGTGAGCAACATCATCACCTATTTCCCCCGAAACCAGTTCTACTGTACTAGAGTAAGGATAACCATGACCGAGATCGCGGACTACATATAGAAAGCCTGCACCTACTGCCCCACCAACATCTAGTTTACCCTTATGATTAGGTGGCAACTCCACGGACGGATTACCGACATAACCCCTAACCGTACCATCTAATCCTGCATCTGCCAATACACCACCTAAAGGACCATCGCCCTTAACGCGAACATTCACCCTAGAACCTGACCGTTTCATACTGGCAGCCATCAACAAACCAGCAGCCATAGTTCTTCCCAATGCTGCTGTTGCCACATAGGATAGTTTATGGCGTTGTCGAGCCTCTTCTGTTAACCGGGTACTAATCACACCTACAGCTTTAATCCCACCATCCGCCGCAGTCGCACGAATTAATTGATCTGCCATGAAAAACCTGACAATTCTTTACAAGATGACTTTTTTATTTTAGATTGTTTCGAGTCAGGAGGTAGGGGCGCAAGGCCTGCGCCCATTCAGGAGTATGGCTAAAGCCACGCTATGCTTGATGCCTCCGGCTCCAGCAGGGATACGGCACACTACGTGAACGCTATCAGGAGTGAGAAAGAAGAAAGAATTAAGTAGAGGCGCAAGGAAGGGAAATATTCCTTTGTAACTGACCAATTACCAATTACCAATCACCAATTACCATGCTAGGTACATTTCAACAAAGCCAAATTCGTATCGAAGTTACAGCATCAGCCGATGCCATTCATGACAGTATTTTGCATCCTGCCGAACTAAAAAAATGGCTATTGGGGCAAAGTTTTCCCCCAGAAATGCCCACAGAATTACCACCAGGATTTGAGTTCACCACCTGGGCAGGACCAGTCTCCATTCATCACCAAGTAGACGTAGTAAAACCCAATTGTTTGCGCTTAATACTCAGTGGAGGCATTGACGGCTTTCACGAATGGTACTGGGGTGAAGGCTGGGTACAATCCCGCCTAGAAGGCATATCCATGTTACCCCTAAACTTAGGACAAACCCTGAGTTTAGTCAGCTTACGCCAATTCTTAACCACAACCAAGTAATTTTTCTATTCTTTGCGCCTTTGCGCCTTTGCGTGAGAAAAGTATCACTTAACAATCAAATACATCCATAAAAGCACTCCTCCCGTCGCCAAAAGGCAGATAATTCCTGTCAACCCCGCGAGGGGTTTTTTATTGATCCCTGTCACCCATGTAGGAACTTGATCTGTGTAGGTAATTAATCCCGCTGTATCTATGGTAGCGATCGCCCATACCCAACCAGCATGAAGTCCCCAAGCAATCCCTAAACTATTGCCATCAGCTAATCTAGCTAATACTAAGACCATACCCATTAGCCATAATCCAGGCAGTTGAGGAAGAGTTTCTTTTTGTTCCCATACCAAATGTAAGACAGCAAAAACCAAGCTAGAAATAATTGCAGCTAACCAAATTGGATAATTTTGTTGTAACTGAGTGAATAAAAAGCCCCGAAATACAAGTTCCTCTATTCCCCCCACAAACAAAGCCACTAGGGAAATCGTCAATAAACTAGATGGGATTAACTTGATCTGAGATTTTTCTAAATAGCACCAACCGGCGAGAATTTGCCCAAAAAACACTATAGCTAGACCCAAAACACCCAAGCTAAAACCCAGTAATAGAGAACCAAAAATAGAAACCTTCCCCACTAATCCATAATCAGGGAAAGAAGCCAATTTCAACCCTTGAAATCCCCAGAGAATTAGAGGAACTAATAAATAAAGAGATACTAATAAAGGAATTTTTTGCTCTGGTTGTAAAGATTTGTGTATTTGCCAATTCAAAGTAATGGCTAAAACTGCTACCAATGGCAACCAGCAACCTATCCAAACAATAAAAAAAGCCATGACCAAAAATACTGGCGTATCTTTGAGAAACTCCAGCAAAGTATGGACTGATGAATCTAAAAATGACAGTGGAATAGACATAAAAAACATGACTAACTTCCTGCAACAACAGATTTCTTGACGAATAATCAAGACTCTACTAGAATTTGTGACTCATGGAAGAGGTCAAAACGTTTTTTATGTCTTATCCCACTGCAATTATTTAACCACAGCTACTAATTAGCGGTAGCTCTAGGGATAAATTCATGAGAATTTACCTTAAACTTATCCCTGATAGGTGAAAAAATTTATTCTTCTGCATCTGATTCATCAGCATCATCAGACTGGATTAATTGTTTATCACTTTCACCAAGCTGAATCAAGTGAATATGTTTGTAACCGAGTCTAATTTCAAATTCGTCACCGGGCTTTAGGTTCATTGCTTTGGTGTAGGTTGCACCAATCACAATTTGACCATTTTGATGAACACTGACCCGGTATGTCGGTTCGCGTCCACGTCCATCTTTTGGTGCTTCTGGGCTGAGGGGAATGCCTCTAGCTGACAATAAAGCATCATAAAAGTCTGTTAAGTTAACTCGAACTTGACTATTTTTAGTAACGGTGTAATAACCACATTGCTTTGCTCTTTCTCGACGTGGCAAGGTGGAAAGTTCTTTAACTTTCGCCAGCAATGTTTTTCCGGTTAATGGGGCAGTTGCAGTTTCGGTCATTATGCTCTTAATTTTCCTTAATCTCTTCAAATTGATAGCGTAGCATGGACTTAGCCATTTCAGAATTTTCTTGTGTGTCTAGTATTGAGCAATCAGCGCAACTGGACTTCAGAAGTCAACAAAACATGAGGGTGATGGGTGAATTCCTGCTGATATGTCAGCAACAGAAGACTCTATTACAGTTGTCCATAATAGGTTTGTAAGTCATAGTTGCCACAGACATTTATTTCAGTAATTTTACGGCTTTTTTAACCATCATTGGCCATCGGAAATTAAATTATTTTCTCTTTGGTCACTGTTGTAACGGTGTAACTTCAAGCCACCTTTACAAGTCAGGTTAGTTCTACTCCAAAAAAGATAAAGCAGTCCGGTCTTGGGGTTTCCCCAAATGGAGGAACTGCCGCGTAGAGCCAATAAATTACAGGTTTTTCACATTCAGCGCTGCTTTTCTCTTGCCTTTGAGTTATAGGAATAAAGACAGCATAGGATTTATGTGTGGTCTGATGGACATACACCCTTTTATTTTGCCAGTAGAGACGTGAATTTTCTAGTCTCTACATTACGAAGAAACAAAAGAAGTGTTAGCCGTGCTTATGCGGCTATTCTGATTTTGTTAGTTCGTAATTTTCTATTAAATACTAGCATGAAATAATAATAGCAAAATATTTTTTGAATTTAAAATTCATATTACAACTAAATTTTGATCTAGATCCCTGGAGTTGAGCCGCTAAAATCCAGGCGAGATTTTCCTCAAGCTTGATACTGTCGGGAGGATGATACCAGGACTTTTATAAAAGTTAATCTAATTTAGACGTGCTTTCTATGAGTGAGTCAGTTAAATTCTAGAGTTTCTATGGCTTCACTCCAGGAGCTATCTGGGACTATAAACAAAAGGCGGGGTGAAAAATCCCTGCTGTTAATCATTATCAGATTCAAAGCTGCGATTAGATTATCTACGTCTGTCTATGGGAAGAATAAATTTACCATATCTCCGGGATATTTGATAGCCACTCTTCTGAGATTTTCCCTGGCTTTAACATTTATATATATGTAAGGATGTAGAATTTTTATAGCTAGGGCTTGACGAAAGAAGTATTAAGTGTAAAGGATCAAGGGTGAAGGCTGCCGTCAACTCAAGCGGAAGAGAAAATCTATTTTTATACTTTACGCCTCATACTTCATCCTTCCCTAGTTTCATGATTTTTGAGGTAGGTAAGGTAAGACAGAAGATTTGCACCCAAGATTTGGATTGATCATCATGGAAGTTATTTTTAAGATTACTCGACAAGAAGAAAATTCTCACCCTGTTTTCAAGTCTTACGTTTTGGAGGTAGAACCAGGTAATACTATCCTGGATTGTCTCAATCAGATTAAGTGGGAACAAGATGGAAGTTTAGCATTTCGCAAAAATTGCCGCAATACAATTTGTGGTAGTTGTGCTGTGCGGATTAATGGGCGTTCTGCTTTGGCTTGTAAGGAGAATGTGGGGAGTGAACTGGCTAGACTGGAGAAAATATCATCATCTGCAAATCAGCCTCAAACTACTCCAGAAATTACAGTTGCACCTTTGGGGAATATGCCTGTAATTAAAGATTTGGTTGTGGATATGAATGGTTTTTGGCATAATTTGGAGACGGTTGCTCCCTATGTGAGTACCGCAGCTAGACAAGTTCCTGAAAGAGAGTTCTTGCAAACGCCTCAAGAGCGATCGCTTCTTGATCAAACGGGCAATTGTATTATGTGTGGAGCTTGTTATTCTGAATGTAATGCTCTGGAAGTTAATCCTGATTTTGTTGGTCCCCATGCTTTGGCTAAGGCATATCGCATGGTGGCAGATTCCCGCGATAGTAATACAGAACAAAGATTAGAAACCTATAGCACAGGAACTCAAGGGGTTTGGGGTTGTACTCGTTGTCTTTATTGTGATTCGGTTTGTCCGATGGAAGTTGCCCCATTAGAACAAATTACGAAAATTAAACAGGAAATTCTGGAGCGTAAACAAGCTGATGACAGTCGGGCAATTCGTCATCGTAAGGTTTTAGTGGATTTAGTTAAACAAGGTGGTTGGATTGATGAACGCCAATTTGGGGTTCAAGTGGTTGGTAATTATTTCCGCGATTTGCAAGGTTTACTCAGTCTTGCACCTTTGGGCTTGAGAATGCTAGTTAAGGGTAAATTTCCTCTTTCTTTTGAACCGTCCCCAGGAACTCAGGAAGTGCGATCGCTCATCGAATCTGTACAAAATAGTGATTAGTCAGTTGCAAAAGAATATTTCCCTTTCTTGCGCTACTTATTTCTTAATTCTTCTTTCTGACTCCTGACTTCTGAATGGGCGCAGGCCCTGCGCCCCTACCTCCTTGATTAACTTGGCTCTTGGGGAATGTTCAATTTTCGCCCAAATCGGTCGTAAACCAAAATATCCCATTGTCCATTATTACTATACTCAAAGGCGATTCTACTACCATCAGCACTAATTGTTGGACTGCGGACTTCTCCTTGCACATCACCTGCTAAATTCCGTGATTGACGCACATCTCGATCATAAAAAACAATTTGTGTTCGTCCTTGACGACTAGCAGCAAAGACAATAAATTTGCCATTGTCAGAAGCCGCAGGATGGGAAGCAATTGTATCAAAGGAATTTAAGCCGGGTAGATCTACTAAATTACGAGTCAATGTATCAAACATATATACATCTTGACTGCCTCGGCGATCGCTTGTGAATACAATATATCTTCCAGAAATTTGCGGATTTAATTCGGACGAGAAGCTATTTAAACTCCTTCCCCCGGAATCAAATGGGTAAGTGAGTAAACGCGGGTAGCCAAAACACCCAGTTAACAGAGTTGAGCATAAAACTAAAATTATTGATAATTTATAATTCATAGGATGTTAAGTAGGTTGGCGTTGAAAATTGTCGTTATGGCAAGGCAAAAGGCAAGAGGCAAAAGGCAAGAGGCAAGAGTGAAGAGGCAAGAGGCAAGAGGCAAGAGGCAAGAGTGAAGAGGCAAGAGTGAAGAGGGTTTAGGCGATTTTACATTTCTTTACACAGTTTGGTTTTATTGTGTTCACCTACTTAAATATTTTTGTCCAATTACTTAACCTTGCACTTTTTTGTTCTCAAAATCAGTGAGACCCTTACTGAGAGGCGGTTCTAGCTTTACTCAGCAAGCCCTACTTATCTTTGCCCATTTCTAAAATTCTACTGGCGACTGGTTCTATTACCGGAGTTACTGATAGACGATTGCCTTTTTTCACTACTAATAATTCATCATCATTAAACTCAGCCTTGAGTGTTGATAGTGAAAGAGGATGATTAAAAATTTCGACAAATTCCACTTTTACAGTTTGCCAACGGGGGGATTCAAGAGTTGATTTGGCATCATAATATTTACTATTTATATCAAATTGTGTTGGGTCTGCAATACCTGTTTCAACTATCCGCATTAAACCAAAGATACCGGGTGGTTCAGTGTTGGAGTGATAGAAAAATGCTAAATCTCCTATTTGCATTTGCTTCAAGAAATTCCGGGCTTGATAATTACGTATACCGTCCCAAATCGTCTCACCTTGCTGTTGTAAGTTTGTAATACTATAAACTGCTGGTTCTGACTTCATTAACCAATAATTAATTGTATTCATTTAAGTAGGTTGGCGTTGAAAATTGTCGTTATGGCAAGGCAAAAGGCAAGAGGCAAGAGGCAAGAGTGAAGATGAGATAGATGTGTGGGAATTATGGATATCTAACAAGGCAAAAGGCAAAAGGCAAGAGGCAAGAGTGAAGAGGGTTTGGGCGATTTTACGTTTCTTTACACAGTTTGGTTTTATTGTGTTCTCCTACTTAATAATTAATTCCATAATTGTAGAGACGTTACAGAGAACGCCTCTATATATACTAACTTGCTGCTAAATTACCCCAAGCAATATAAGGTAGTTTTGCTGCTGTTGCTTTTACCTGTTGGGCATTTGCTACTAACTGTCCGCAAGCGTCCCAAGTTCCGCTAATAAAAGTGCTTCTTGTGCCTTCACTAATCATAACTGAGGCAGTAAAATCACCAAGTTGCACTTGCAATTTTTCCAAATCTATGGTTTTAACTGCTTGAGGATTGGTAGTAACTAATTCTTGTAGATGTTTGACTACTTTCTCATCAGCAGTTACGCATGGTATCCCCATTGCTACGCAGTTACCAAAGAAGATTTCCGCAAAGCTTTCACCAATCAGGGCTTTAATTCCCCATTTTGCCAGGGCTTGGGGTGCGTGTTCTCGTGATGAACCACAGCCAAAGTTGCGGTTAACTATGAGAATTTTTGCACCTTGATATTGGGGTAGATCAAATGGATGTTCACCGTTTAAGGCTTTTCTGTCGTCCACAAATACGCCTGATCCTAAGTCGTCAAAGGTGATGGCTTTTAAGTAGCGAGCGGGGATAATGCGATCGGTGTCTATGTCGTTACCAATGAGGGGAACGGCGTTACCGGATATTTGTTTTACTTCACTGACCATTGGTAATTGGTAATTGGTAATTGGTAATTGGTAATTGGTAATTGGTAATTGGTAATTGAAAAAACTCTTTTCTGTCACCTGTCACCTGTTCACTGTCACCTACAGTAGTTCACGCACGTCGGCGATTTCGCCTTTGATGGCGGCTGTGGCTACCATTGCAGGACTCATTAATAAGGTGCGACCGGAGGATGATCCTTGTCTGCCTTTGAAATTGCGGTTGGAGGAGGAGGCGCTGATTTGTCTGCCTTGGAGTTTGTCGGGGTTCATAGCTAAACACATGGAACATCCTGGTTCTCTCCATTCAAAACCGGCTGCTTGGAAGATTTTATCTAGTCCTTCGGCTTCGGCTTCTTTTTTGACTCTTTCTGAACCAGGAACTACGAAGGCTTTTATACCTTTTGCAACTTGGCGACCTTGGGCAATTTTGGCGGCTTCTCTCAGGTCGCTGATGCGTCCGTTGGTGCAGCTACCAATGAAGCAGACATCTATTTTTGTGCCTTGGATGGGTTGACCGGGATATAAGTCCATGTAGCGATATGCTTCTTCGGCGATGAAGCGGTCTTCTTCTAGGAGTTCTGCGGCTGTGGGGACTTTTTCATCTACGCCAATTCCCTGACCGGGTGTAATTCCCCATGTGACTGTGGGGGGAATATCTTCGGCATTAAATACTACGATATCATCGTATTCTGCATCAGCATGACTACTGAGGGATTCCCACCAAGCAATAGCTTTTTCCCAGTCTGCACCTTGGGGAGCAAAGTCTCTATTTTGTAGATAATCGTAGGTGATTTGATCGGGGTTGACGTATCCGCATCGCGCCCCACCTTCTATGGCCATGTTACAAACGGTCATCCGTTCTTCCATGTTCATCTGGGTAAAGGTTGTACCAGCAAATTCGTAAGCGTAGCCTACGCCACCTTTTACGCCTAGTGTGCGGATGATGTGCAATATTACGTCTTTGGCGTAAACTCCGGGTTTGAGGTTGCCGTTAACTTCGATTTTGCGGACTTTGAGTTTTGATAATGATAGGGTTTGAGAGGCGAGAACGTCTCTAACTTGGCTTGTACCGATACCAAAGGCGATCGCTCCAAATGCACCATGACTTGATGTGTGGCTATCTCCACAAGCGATGGTCATTCCTGGTTGTGTTAGTCCCAATTCAGGGGCAATGACGTGAACTATTCCTTGATTTCCTGAACCAATATTGTAAAAAGTTATGCCATTTTCTTGACAACTCTTTTCTAATGCCTGAATCATTTCTTCGGCCATGCTATCCATAAAGGGACGAGCTTGGTTTTCTGTGGGAACGATATGATCAACTGTGGCTATTGTCCGTTGTGGAAATAATACTTTTAAATCCCGCTCCTTGAGCATTGCAAAGGCTTGGGGACTGGTAACTTCATGAATAAGATGTAGTCCAATAAATAGTTGTGTTAATCCTGATGGTAATGTACCAACGGTGTGTAAGTCCCAAACTTTGTCAAATAGTGTACCCTTGCTCATACATCAATCTACATTAAAGGAGTCGGACTTCCGATTGTATCAGAAATTTGGTGGCAATGGAATTTTAGAAATCTAGCTGCTGATAGTGGTTAACAAAAAAAATATATGACGGGTTGTCATATTTGGCATTGATTGTATTTAAAATGAAATGAGAACAATAAACATACTTCCACAGGACAGAACCATGAAATCTATCGCAGCAACTTTGCGACGCTTGAGCCTAGCTGTATTAACAGTTATTGTAATTTTTGGTAGCTTTGCGGTATTCACTCCTACTGCATCTGCGGAAACATATACAGTTAAACTGGGCAGTGATAAAGGTCTGTTAGCCTTTGAACCCAAGAAATTGACTGTTAAAGCTGGTGACACAATTGTTTGGAAGAACAACAAAGTTCCCCCCCACAACGTTGTCTTTGATCCTAAGAAGAATCCTACCGCAGATGCTGAGTTAGCAAAGTCTTTGTCCCACAAGAAGTTATTAATGAGTCCTGGACAAACCGAAACCACAGTTATTCCTGTTGATGCTGCTCCTGGTACATACACATTCTACTGTGAACCTCACCGTGGTGCTGGCATGGTTGGTCAAGTCACTGTTGAAGGTTAATATATAGCCACGAACCATCCTTGTTAATGTACAGGGATGGTACAGTAGCTATCAGTAAATCAAAAAGCTTACTTAGGGTTTGCTGAATAAGTTGTCTGTGAGGGTAGGGAACAGGGAACTCTTAACTGGGAACAGTTTCAACTATCTGGATATCCTCAATTTTCCAAATCCGACCCAGGAAAATGCACCGATTTTGAGACACCATCAGCCAAAACCTTGCACTTTTTTGTGATAACAATCCGCGAAACCCTTATTAATAAATGGTTTTAGCTTTATTTAGCAAGCCCTACTTAATATACTAAACACGGGTGAGATTTAAACTTTTGCCAAATGACAAAGAACCCAGACGTGTAGTAGGGGTAAAGCAAAAGCTGATATGTGTCAACTTAAGCTCAAATCCCTACCACATCTAGTTCCTAGTCTCTGACTAGGAATGCAATTGATGAGGCTCTGCCTCTAATATCATTGAAGGCAGAGCCTTCTAGCCCACATTCCGCACCCCCAAGTGTCACACCCCAAGAAAACCGATATATTTAGTACATAAGAACTAATACCTGTGAGGGGTGATTAAAATTTATTGAGGCTAAATAGGAATAATTACTATTAAAGCAGATATATAGTCAATAAAACGACTAAGTACGAAATTTTGATTCTGAGGTGATTGTAATGGAAAACCTAGTCCAGAATCATTGAAAGCTTTATCCTCAATGACTATAAAAAACTAAAAAAACGTTTTAAATCAACAGAAAAATGAGAACATGGTAACAGATACTTATATGGAGTT
>NZ_LJOU01000077.1:0-30867 GCF_001672085.1 Anabaena sp. AL93
GCCCCCTACCCCCCTGCTTGCCTTCACCCATGAATATTGACAATCAGCACACTATATTACCGATTTTCTATAAAAAATATGAAATTTAGAGCTTGGGCAACTAGAGTCATCCTGATTTTTTTGATGTTAGCTACCCTGATTCTGGCTGTATTTATTGGGGGTGCAAGACAAAAACACAATCAAACAATTGCATCCACTTCAGAGGTGACAACGTGGAATCAGTATTCACCAGGGCAATTACAATCAGCAGTAACTAAGCCAGAAAATAAGCAAAAATTAAGACCATCTCCCACAAAGATGAATAAAATTAATCCTCTATATATAACTACTAGGGATTTTGCTAATTATAGACCTAAGTTTGCCCAGGTTAAGGTTGATCCTAGCAATTATGGCGATCGCTATACAGCAGATATTAATGGTGTCCCGTTTAATAATCAAGCCATTATTGTCCTTCATGAAACTACTAATTCTACTTCTAGTGCCATTAATTTTTTTCAAACACGCCATGATGATGAAAGTGTTCAAGCCAGTTATCATGCCATCATTACTTTAGAGGGAAAAGTTATTTATTTAGTTCCTCCAGAAAAACGCGCTTTTGGTGCTGGTAATTCAGTTTTTAAAGGTGCTAATGGTGTGGAAACTGTGCAAACTAATCCTAATTTACCCCCATCTGTCAATAATTTTGCCTATCATGTATCCCTAGAAACCCCGACCGATGCTTGGGGTAAAAGTAATATAGAATCACATTCAGGATATACAGAGGCTCAATATAATTCTTTAGCTTGGTTAATTGCTCAAAGTCAAGTTCCTGATGAGAGAATTACTACTCATCGTGCTGTAGATGTGGGGAATGGGAAGGTTGATCCTTTGAGTTTTGATGGTGAAAAGTTTATCAATAAATTGCATTCTTTTCGGCAATTACAAACTTTCAATTAGTTAGCAAAACAAAATTCTGAACATTTAATTTAGTTAAAACTTATGCAGAATCTCAAATAATGTGATTAAATTTAGAGGATATTTAACAAATAGATAGAATGCTTCATGCGTCGAGACTCCATTTTCTATAAACTATTTCAACAGTCTCCAACTTTGCTATTTGAACTGTTGACAAATCCACCCATAAATGCAGATGCTTACCGATTTGATTCGGTAGCTGTCAAAGAACCCAAGTTTGAAATAGATGGAGTATTTCTCCCCCCAGAAAATGAAGGTGCTGGGATTGTGTATTTCTGTGAGGTGCAGTTTCAAAAAGATGAACAACTTTATGAAAGAGTATTTGCAGAATCTTCACTATATTTCTATCGCAACCGCGTTAGATTTAGTGACTGGCAAGCAGTTATAATATATCCATCTCGCAATACCGAACAAAGGGACATTTACCCTCATAGAACCTTACTAAAAGGTGAACAAGTACATAGAGTGTATTTGAATGAATTGGGGGATATTCGTCAATTACCTCTATGGGTAGCATTGATGGTATTGACTACGGTGGAGGAAGAACAAGCGCCAGCAGCAGCACGGGATTTGTTAATAAGAACCCGTGAAGAAGATCCTCAACCATCAAGTCGCGCCATAATAGAGATGATCACGACTATCATGGTGTACAAGTTTGAAAAACTTAGCCGAATGGAGGTAGAGTCTATGCTAGGAATAACACTCAAGGAAACTAGAGTTTACCAAGAAATTAAGGAAGAAGGACGAGAGGAAGGACGAGAGGAAGGACGAGAAGAAGGACGAGAGGAAGCAACTGTTAATGTGATTATTCGACTGTTGACTAAGCGGTTTGGAAAAATCTCTGAGGAAATGCGTTCCTCAATTTCTAGTTTACCTTTGCCGGTTCTCGAAGATTTGAGCGAAGCATTGTTAGATTTTACCAGCTTTGCTGATATCCAAACTTGGTTAAAAGGGCGGGTAAATTAAATTATTTGGGCTGAATATTCGCGTAAGTTGCTAGTTAAGAAAAAAGGGAATAGGTGAAAACTAAAAACTTACCTATTTCCCAAATTACATTTTTTCGCCAGTTAAGAAGCGTTAATACTGCTAATAAATAATTGGTCATTCAAAGTTTTTTTGTTTTTGCAATTTATCAATTAGAATATGTACTCTTGTTGATGGTTTGGTACATCCATCTTCGTTGGGATGATTATTTTCTAGTTTAATAGCATGACTAATTGCTTTTTCTTGATTGGGTTTAAGTTTTTCATATAGTAATCTATCACTTTTATTATAAGTTTCTCCTTTTTGGAGAATACCCTCTTTTCTCATTTCTGATTCTAGCTTTGGACGTAATTCTTTGTAACTACTAAAGGGACTGGTAGTATAACAACAATGGAGTAAAAACCAAAATTCAAAACAGGGTATTGATGTTATAGATTCAACATTATATTTTTTTGCTGTGCTGAGAGCTTGTTTATATTTATCCGGTTTATTATCATCATCAAATATACAAAATACTTAATCATATTGTTTTTGTTGAGATAGATCATAAGCTGTAGTTACAATCTCCAGAGGATCTCCACCATAAGCGGGAACTATTTTAACGTCAGTTGTTGATAATTTAAGTTCACGTTTTAGAGACTCAAAGTAATTATATTCTGTTTGTTCACCCTCAACTACAATTAAAAAGTATCCTCTAGGATTTTTATTCTCCGAACTTCGTTTTAAATTATTTGTCGATTTTCCCTTTCTCATCTTTTTCACTCCCTCCCTTGAACCCATTAATAAAAGGAATAGCACCATAACGACCTAGTAGATAACCTTTTTGTAAAGATTCATGTTCACGAGGTCGAAAGTCAAACAATGAATATAGTTTAGTCATGCTGTTATCTTTTTCAGTAAACCATATCTGGTCAGGTCTGAATATTTCACCATCTAATAATGTAGTATCATGAGTTGTAAATATTAATTGAGCATTGTTTTTATTAATTTCTGGATTATTAAACATTCTTATTAATGCTTTAGAAAGAACTGGGTGTAAACTTCTATCTAATTCATCTATTATTAATACTTCTCCACATTCTAATACGAATAATAAATATCCTGCTATATTAAATAAACGTTCTGTTCCCGCAGATTCATCACTCATTTCTAATTCTATTTTACTATTAGAATCATTCATTTTATGTATAGTTATAACTTTTTTAAAGTCTTTTTCTAATAAATTATTAGCATTCTTTCTCCCTTCAAATTCTTTGCTAAAAAGATTTTGAACCACCAATTTTATATTATCATCCATTGGTTCACTTTCAAACCTTATATCTGAAATACCAATATCAGCTTCACTCAACAAATTAACAATCTGTTCACGAAAATTATTATCTTCTTCACACATTTTAATGGTAAAATCAAATTCTCTAAGCTGACCTTCCGTTAAAGAAATCATATTTATTTCATCTTGAAAAAAATCAAATACCTCTTTTAACTGAGGATGATTATTTTGTGCAGCATGAGATATAAATAAAGAATTAGAACGGACAAATCTTTGAATACGCTTTTTTTCCCCTTTTAATCCTTTACAAAAAGACCATTTATATCCTTCATCTGTTTGAAATTTTGGATTATCTGGCAGATATTCACGAGAAAACCAGTTTTGTTGAATTTCATTTGGATAAGCAATTAACCATTCTTCAAATACTCGTTCTCGATTTAAAGAAACTCCATATTCATAACGAATATCATCATGAATAAAAATTACTTCAAAACTACTAGGCTTTTTTGCTGTTTCACTATTTAATCTAAATGGTTCAATAGGTAATTTATCCCCAATTTGCATTCTACTAGCTGATTTAATGACAAGATTTTTCAGCACTTGTATAGCTTTGAGTAAATTACTTTTACCAGAAGCATTTGGACCATAAATAGCAGCACTTGTAACTAAGCGTAAATCATCATTATCAGGTACAGAAAAAGTATTACTATCTAGCATGGTTTCATTATCAGCAGCTACCATACTCAATGTTTGCTTTTCTTGGATTGAACGATAATTTTCTACACTAAATTCTACAAGCATGACTTTCTTCTTAGTTTGTTATCTGTATATGACCCACAAATTATTATAAATGGTAAAAATTATACTTGTTTTACTTGCTAATGTCTAGTTGATAGCAATTTTTATTTGTGGGGTTATTCAAGCATACATAAATAATCAACAAATAGCTCTAGTTATAAAACTAAAGCTATGATTAATCTATGGAAATTCAGCAAACCCTACTTACTAAAACTGTAAATGTGCTGTGTTTGAAAAATACCTTTTAAAGAAGAAGGTAGTACACCATCAGCGAAAGTTTGCCTATCTAACTGTACTTGCAAATTACTCAAAGGATCGCTACCTGTCGCAATCAGAAATTCCATTTTCTGAATATAGGGTAAAGTTGCAATTTCATCTAAAATCTGGCAGATTGCTTGCAGGTAAGGATGACCTTTTTGTTGATACCAATTGGATTCAGCAATATTAGCTTGGTCAAAACCCAAATGTACAGTTAAAGAGGGTTGATCAAATAAAGCGATTCCCAATGGACGGGCTTCTTCCTGTAACAATAAATGTTGATTTTTGGATAAATACCGTATTTTCTCTAGTCGTTCATAGCGTCCGGTGACGGATTCTGGTTCATCTTGCCAATGTATCGCTACTGTAACTAGATAAGTTTGTAACAGCATATGTCCCAATTTCTTAGCTTTAGTAGCTAGGTAATAGGAATTAAAATCATTAGACTCAATTAAGAGGGGAACACGATCTACCACGTCTAATCCATAACCTTTGACACCAGCAATTTTACGGGGATTATTAGTGATCAAACGAATTTTTTTAATACCCAAATCCATGAGAATTTGCGCCCCCATGCCATAATCACGCAAATCAGCGGGAAATCCTAACCGCTCATTTGCTTCCACTGTATCTAGTCCCATATCCTGCAAAGAATAGGCTTTCAACTTGTTAACTAAACCTATGCCCCGTCCCTCCTGACGTAGGTAAACAACGACACCTTGACCAGCATTTTCAATCATTTTTAATGCGGCTTGTAACTGCATCCGACAGTCACAGCGCAGAGAACCTAAAGCATCTCCTGTTAAACATTCCGAGTGCATTCGCACCATCACAGCTTCATCTCGGAAATTTGCCGGATCTCCCTTGACAATGGCAACGTGTTCTGTATTATCTAGGGTGTGACGGTAGCCGTAAATATCAAATTGACCGAACTGGCTGGGGAGTTTGGTAATGATTTCTCTGTATATTAGGCGATCGTTTTGGAGACGATAACTGATTAAATCGGCAATGCTAATAATTTTGAGGTGATGATTTTTGGCATATTCGACTAACTGATTTAATCGCGCCATTGAACCATCGGGGTTTTGAATTTCACAAATTACCCCGGCTGGATACAGTCCCGCCAATCGGGATAGGTCTACAGCGGCTTCTGTATGTCCTGCCCGTTTGAGTACGCCTCCCGGTCTAGCCCGCAGGGGAAAAATATGACCTGGACGGCGTAATTCTTCCGGTTTGGTGCCTGGGTTGAGGGCGACTTGGATCGTGCGGGCGCGGTCTTCGGCGGAAATGCCGGTACTAACGCCTAAATGGGGTCCGGCATCAATACTAACTGTAAAGGCGGTTTGGTTAGTATCCGTGAGTGTGCTGACCATTAATGGTAAGTCTAGTTCGTCGAGGCGATCGCCTGTCATTGCCAAACAAATCAGTCCTCTGGCTTGTACAGCCATGAAGTTGATCATATCCGGGGTGGCAAATTGGGCGGCGCAAATTAAATCGCCTTCATTTTCTCGATTTTCGTCATCTACGACAACGATGACACGACCAGCTTTGAGATCGGCCAAAGCGGCATCAATAGAATCAAATTTAAAGGTTTGGGTAATATTAGGCTGTGACACAGAAAATTTCCAGCTATTAACGTAAAGTTTTTTAACAATTTCTTATTTTAGATTGTAGCTTGTTTATCGGAATTAGAGCTTTTGTGAGATAACTAAGTAGGTTAGCATTGAAAATCGTCGTTATGACAAGGCAAGAGGCAAGAGGCAAGAGGCAAGGGTGAAGAGGGTTTGGGCGATTTTACTTTTCGTTACATATTTCGGTTTTTTTCCGTTCACCTACTTAAACTGTTACTTGCTAATAAAGTAGTTCATATATACTATCAGCAGTTTAGAGTACCATATACACAGATTATTAAGCTATGAATTTGACTGATATAAGTAAATTACTAGGTAAACCCTACTTTCAAGCGTCTAATTGTCTCATTTACAATTTAGATTGTTTAGAGGCGATGACAATTTTACCAGATGAATCAATTAATTTAACTGTCACCAGTCCACCGTATAACATTGGTAAAGAATATGAAAATTTATTGCCATTAGACGATTATATAAATTGGTGTGAACAATGGATAAAAGAAGTTTATCGTCTGACTTTATGTGATGGAGCTTTTTGGCTAAATTTAGGTTATTTATCTATTAAAAATCGTGCTAAAGCAATTCCTATTTCATATTTGCTTTGGGATAAAATTCCTTTTTATTTAATTCAGGAAATTGTTTGGAATTATGGTGCTGGAGTCGCAGGAAGTAAGTTCTTTTCACCTAGAAATGAGAAATTTTTGTGGTATGTGAAAAATTCAGAAGCTTATACTTTTAATCTTGACGATATTCGTGATCCTAATGTTAAATATCCCAATCAAAAAAAGAATGGTAAAATCAGGGTTAATCCTTTAGGTAAAAATCCCACTGATGTTTGGGAATTTCCGAAAGTAACTTCTGGACAAAACCGATCTTCAAAAGAAAGAACACCACACCCAGCACAGTTTCCCTCTGCTGTCATTCAAAGAATAATTCAAGCATCTTCAAATCAAAATCAAATTATCCTAGATCCATTTTTGGGTTCAGGTACTACTGCTATGGTAGCTTTAGATTTAAATCGGCTAGTAATTGGTTTTGAAATTCGTCAAGATTACTGTGATATTGCTGCTAATAGAATTGAAACTTTTTTGAAAGAACAAAGTTGTCAAGTAGAACAAATGTCTTTATTTCTATAAAATAAAAGTAATTTTATATTTTTAAGTTAACCACCACCAAACACCATTTATTATGTTTTTGCCCAGTGCAAATTTTTCAATCCCTGAATTCAATTTAAGTATATTGTGATATTTTTCCTGCACTTTGGCTTTTTTAACAGTTTGATTATTACCTTGATAATCACTTAATTCCTGAATAATTTTTATTCCTTCCTTATTCATCTCATTCGCAATTACATCACCAACTTTACATAATAAATTAACAGGAGAATCTAAAATATATTCTCCTGATATTGTAAAAAGTTTATGCTCATAGACTTTTTGATCTAAACCAGATGCCTGACCTGTTGCTGATTTTTGTGCATTCCAGTCTTCATGATCTATCCAACCGAATCTTAATAATGTTAAACTTTGCTGGTAGAAATTAGCTGTAATATAATAACCAGACTTTTCTTTTTTAGCAAGCTCCTCATTATTTTCATCTTTTGCTTTTTGACCATAGCTGCGATTTCCAAAAATTTTTGTGCCAAGCTGACCAGAAGTTTTTATCTCTATTGAATATCTTGTATCCTTTAGATAAACAATATCTTTTTCATCTTTACATTGTGTTCCTCTCCATTCTTCTGGATAACGCTTTTGCAATTCTTTGGCAAATAGTTTTTCAAAAAAATAACCCACCATAATAGCTGGTGGATCAATTTCTGCCAGGCTCAAATATGTGTCTTCCTCTCCTATTTTTGTTTGCCATAAAAGCTGCCAACTCTTTAAAGCAACCTCTCTAATAACATTTGGCTTGAGAGGATGTTCTTCTATCAGTTCTTTTGTTTTATCTGCCCATTTTTCAACTGGAATACTGGCATAAGGAAATACCATTTAATCTAAACCTTTTAATAATTCACTGGGTGATATTCCCAGAGCCTGAGCAATACGGATAATATTTAACAAAGCAATATTTCTTTCACCACGTTCAACACCACCGATATAGTTGCGATGTAGTCCTGACAGTTCTGCTAACTGTTCTTGAGAAAGATTTTGCGCTTTTCTGATTGTGCGAATATATTCGCCAAATTTTTGAAGTTGAGAATTTTCTGTCACATAGCAAACATAATCTTTAGTGGTACTGATTTTCTACACACTATGAGTGTGATTATTTTTTAAAGATATTTGTGATTATAGGTACGCTAAAAGATCCGCTTTGCTATACAATGCTGCGAAAGTTCAATCAAAAGTCATTAGTAATTAGTTAGTAGCTTGACTGCTGATGATTGATAATAGATAACTAAAAGTGGATAAGGATTTAAGATCATGGGAAATTTAAGACGCGTACCAGTTGGAATTGTTGGCGCGTCAGGGTATGGCGGAGTGCAGCTAGTCCGACTGCTGATGGATCATCCTGAAGTGGAAATTGTTTATTTAGGTGGTGAAAGCAGCACGGGTAAATCCTTTGCTGACCTGTACCCACATTTCGCTAATATAGTGAATTTGCCCATTGAGGCGGTAGAACCGGAAGTTATTGCTAGTCGTTGTGAAGTGGTATTTCTGTCTTTACCGAATGGACTAGCTTGCCAAATTGCTCCTCAACTTATAGAAAAAGGCTGCAAGGTCCTGGATCTGAGTGCTGATTATCGCTTTGGTGATTTGAAAACTTATACAGATTGGTATGGTACAGAAAGAAGCGATCGCTCGACAGCAGCAACAGCAGTATATGGTTTACCAGAATTGTACCGCGATCGCATTGCCGAATCAAATCTAATTGGCTGTCCCGGTTGCTATCCTACAGCCAGTTTACTGGCATTGTCCCCACTGTTAAAACAAGGTTTAATAGTTCCCGAAACAGCCATCATTGATGCCAAATCCGGCACATCTGGAGGCGGCAGACAAGCCAAAGTCAACCTGTTGTTAGCCGAAGCTGATAACTCTCTGGGTGCTTATAACGTTGGTAGACACCGCCACACCCCAGAAATTGAGCAGATTTGTAGTGAATTGGCAGGACATGAGGTAAAAATCCAATTTACACCCCATCTCATCCCGATGGTGCGGGGGATTTTAGCCACTGTGTACGCCACCATGCGCGACCCTGGTTTAGTCCGTGATGACCTCATTACCATCTATAACGCCTTTTACCGTAATTCCCCTTGGGTGAAAATCTGCAATAGTGGCACTTATCCCCAAACAAAATGGGCGTGTGGCAGTAACAGTTGTTACATAGGTATAGAAGTTGACCCCCGCACCGGGCGCGTTATCGTCATGTCAGCCATTGACAACCTGATTAAAGGCCAAGCCGGACAAGCAATTCAGTGTATGAACCTGATGTTAGGCTGGGATGAAACCTTGGGATTACCTAAAGTTGGGTTTTATCCTTAATTCGGTAATGGGTAATGGGTAATGGGTAATGGGTAATGCTGTTTACAATCACCAATCACCAATTACCAATCACCAATTGCCTATTTTGGTCCTAAACCAACAGTACCAGCATAGACAGCGCGATCGCCTAATTCATGCTCAATGCGGAGGAGGCGATTGTATTTTGCTACTCGTTCACTACGACATAGAGAACCGGTTTTAATTTGACCGGCGCGGGTAGCTACAGCCAAATCAGCAATTGTTGTATCTTCAGTTTCACCAGAACGATGGCTAATTACTGAACGGAAACCGTTGCGAGTGGCTAAATCAATGGTTTCCAAAGTTTCAGTTAGAGAACCGATTTGATTCAACTTAATCAAAATCGAGTTAGCGGCTTTTTGTTCAATGCCTTTTTGTAAGCGGGTAGCGTTAGTTACAAATAAATCATCACCGACTAATTGTACTTTTGAGCCAATTTTCTGAGTTAGTAATTGCCAACTTTGCCAATCTTCCTCATGTAAACCATCTTCAATGGAAACAATCGGATATTGGTCAACCAACTGACCTAAATAATCAATAAATTCAACAGGACTATGGGGTTTACCATCATAAACATATTGCCCATTTTTGTAAAATTCACTTGCAGCCACGTCTAAGGCTAAAGCTACTTCTTCACCCGGTTTGTAACCAGCTTGTTTAATTGCAGCTACCAACAATTCTAAAGCCACTTGGTTAGATTCTAGGTTAGGTGCAAAACCACCTTCATCACCCACACCTGTCAGCAAACCTTTATCATCTAACACTTTGCTGAGAGTCGCAAATACTTCCGCACCCCAACGCAATGCTTCCTTGAAAGAAGGCGCACCGATAGGAACAATCATAAACTCTTGAAAGTCAACGTTATTAGATGCGTGCGCTCCACCATTGATCACGTTCATTAAGGGGACTGGCAATAAATTCGCCAAAGGTCCACCCAAATAGCGATAGAGAGGAATATCTAAAGCTGCTGCACCTGCTTTGGCTGCTGCTAAAGAAATACCTAAAATAGCATTCGCGCCTAAGTTAGATTTGTTAGAAGAACCATCTGTAGCAATCATTGTCCGGTCTAACAATTCTTGGTTGAGGACATCCAACCCTAATAATTTGGGTGCTAATATCTCATTGGCGTTTTTTACCGCCGTGAGGACTCCTTTACCACCATAACGGCTTTTATCCCCATCCCGCAGTTCATGAGCCTCAAATGTGCCTGTGGAAGCACCGCTGGGAACTTGTGCGAGTCCCACTGCACCACCAGCTAAATGTACTTCTGCTTCTAGTGTAGGTCTTCCCCGTGAGTCGAGGATTTCGCGGGAGACAATGGCTTCAATAGCGGTGTCTAGAAATTTAGTCATTCGTGGTTTGTCCTTGATTTTGAGTATGTCGTCAGGGTTCAACCTTTACAGTTTACTAATAACCCAATCGCTAGTTTATGTGTTTCTGGGGGAAAATCGGCTGACATTAAAGAAGATTTCCAATCGTGACGGGTGGTAATGCTCGCTGAGTATGGAAGGAAACACGGAATTTGTCTGAATCAGGATATCCAGGATTAAAGGATGTACAGGATTATTTATACTTTACTTATTTTGAATACATTAATTGCCATTTTCAATATAATCAAATTATTTAACCCATTTACTTGTAGTAATTCCCAAAAACTGTTCTAGTTGAGTGATACTATTAAGATGATTAATGATAGCATTAAGTTCTTGATTTTGAGCATCAACTAAACTTTTTTCAAAGTTAATAATATCCGTCATCGAAATATTACTACTTAATCTCATTCTTTCCTTAGCATTTATCACTTTTGATGCTGCTAACTTTCGGGCTTGCTGTGCTAATTCAATTTGTTTAAAAGTATCTTTAACAGTACGAATTTTATTTCTTAACTCTTCATTTAAATTATCCTGAGTTTTTGCTAGAGTATAATTAGCATTTTGTAAACTGATTTCACTTTTAACTACAGCATTATCTTGACTGAGATTACCAAATTCACGATTTAATATTAAAGACGAACTTAAATTATTTGTATCTTGAGTATTAGAAGCACTATTAAAACCATAACTCACATTTAATTTTAAATCTAATTGTTGTTGGTTTTTAGCTTCTGTGATCCCAAATTTAGCATTTTCCACAGCATTAACAGCAGCAAGATAACCAGTATTATTAGCTTTAGCTAATTCTAGCATTTCTTTAAAAGCTGGTAGATTTAAACTTTTTGGAGGTTCAGGAGTTTCAATAGCAATTAGTTTTTTTGTTATGGGTAAATCTATAGTTTTAGTTAATTCAGAAATTGCTTGTTCTAAACTTGATTGTGTATTCAGTAAATTTACTTCTTGTTGAGCAATATCAGCTTGACGCTCAACCAGATCATTTTTAGGAATTCTCCCAAATTCAAATAATGCTTGTAATCTCTCTAAATCTTTTTTAGCATTAGCAAAAGATAATTGTTCAATTTTCAGTCTTTCTTGAGCTAATAATAAGTTTCTATAACTAACTATAGTATTAGTAATTGTTTGAGAAGTAGTATTTTTGAGATTCAAAATATTAGCATTTTCTGTCAATCTTGCTCTTTGAATACTCAGAGTATTTAATCCTGTGCCAAAACCCTTTAATAAAGGTTGACTAAAATTAAGATTAACACTTTGACTCAGAGTATTTGTATCTGAGGAAGTATCTAATGAGCTAGTACGAGATAAAAGATTTTGTCCTTGCCATGTTAAACTTAAATTAGCACCTGTAGGAATTTTTAAATTAAAATTAGCACCTAAAAGAGCAGTTGTATTATTATTGATATTACTACCAGTTTGATTATTATTCAAGTTTAAAGATAGCTGTGGTGTAAAAGTTGGATTAAATTGAGATTCAGTTTCAGCTAATTGTTTTTGATCTAAAATACGTTGGAGGTAAGCTATTTTTAAATCTCGATTATTTTGTAAAGCTAAATAAACAGAATCAGCTAATTTTAAAGGTAATTCCTGACTAGAGTTATTTAATAGTAATTGTAAATCAGAATTAGATTTTGGTAAACTTGGTGGATTAGCTATATTTTGACATTTTCCTAAACCCGGAAACAGTAAAATCAAAAGCAAAGATGATATTGGTAATAAAAAACGATTCATAGTAAAAAAATTAAGTAGGTTGGGTTGACGCAAGGAAACCCAACATTAACATTATTCTAAACCTTGCTTATTGAGAGCGTAAAGCTTCAACAGGATCTAATTTACTAGCTCTCAGCGCAGGTAAAAAGCTAGAAATAATACCTACAATAATAGCAGAACTGAGAGAAACTAAAGGAGTTTCATAACCAAATTGATAGGGTAAATTCAAGAGAGTTACAGTTATAATTGTAATCCCTTGTACAGTAACTATTGCAATTATTCCTCCTGTCATACTAATAAAAGTTGCTTCTAGTAAAAACTGAATTAAAATATTTTTTTGTGTAGCACCAATAGCCCGTCTTAAACCAATTTCGGAAGTACGTTCCACAACTGATGCTATAGTAATATTAGCAATTCCCACACCCCCCACAAATAAAGCAATACTCCCGATAACCAAGAGGATAATAGTTACACCATTTAAGACTTTTTCTAAACTTTTCACCTGTTCAACATTGCTAGAAGCGTAAATATCTACATTAGGGAATCTTTTCCTTAAAATGCTAGTTGCTTGATTTTGGAGTTGTTCTATATTTTCTGGATTCTTAGGAGTAATGGTAATTTTATCAAAAAAAGGACTTGATTTGAGAGATTGATAAACAGATAAAGGAATTAATATCAATCCTTGTTCATCACCCCAAGTATTACTGTTTCTAGTTTGGATAACCCCTTGAATATAATAAGACTTATTTTGAAAAGTAATCATTTTTCTTAACGGATTTTTACCTTTAAATAGTTTTTGAGCAAGTAATTGATCTATAACAACAACTGAGCGGGTTTGTTGTAAATCATTAACTGTAAAAAACTTCCCAGCAATTAATTTTCTTCCCGACATAGGTAAAAAATCTGGTGTTACTGCTTGACTTTCCACATTGATTTTTTGAATTCCCCAAAAAATAGCATCATTACCACCATTTTGTACAGGAGCGATATATTTCCAACCAGATAAATTTGTTTTTAACCATGCTAAATCTTCGCTTTGATATTTTTCTAGTTGAGACGTAACCGAGTTATAGGGAGCTTGAATAGAAATTTGCGGAGATTCCATTTTTTGTAATTGCGTCTTTAAATATATTTTTCCAATATCACTTACTTGTAAAGTTCCACTCACAGCAAATACACCCATAAATACACCTAAACTACTCAGAAATGAGCGCAAGGGATTACTGCGTAAAGAGCTAGATGTTAAAGATAATAAATCATTGATGTTCATGGGGGTAAATATGTTAAATTTATTCTTTATTATCGGTAAGATTTTAGAAGAATCTCATAGGTGTCAACTTAAGTTAGAAATGGCTTATCTGTTTGCTTCCACACCCGCCCAGAAATGAATTTCCGGGCTAATAACCAAAGTAAACTAAAGTTTACTAAAGAGTTTTATGTTTATTTAGTCATCTTCAGATGACTTTTGCTATTAGACTGGGAATTCATTCCCAGGCGGGCTATGGGTTTGACTACAATATTATATTATTACTGCATTTTTATGACAACATAATCTCCCTCATTTAAAGGATTTTCTAAAGTGGGAATTAATATTTCATCTCCTGGTTTTAAACCTGATTTAACTTCAATATTATCTAATCCTTGTAAACCAGGTTTAATCATTCTTTTAACAGCCTTACCTTGTTGATCTTTTATCCAAACAAATGTTCCTGATTCATTTTCTTGAATAGCTTCACTAGGAATAACTGTCACATTATCACGTTGAGCGATAATCAACGCAACTGTCACTGGAGTTCCAGAAACAATATTTTTATTAACTTGATCTAAACGCACAATTGCTGTAATTTTGACATTATCTGTACCTTGATCATTGTTTTGGGTATCTCCAGCTAATAAAGATATTTGTTGAACCTTACCAGTTAATTTTTGTGATTGAAACCCAACAATACTAATTTCAGCTTGTTGTCTAATTTTAACCTTGGTTGCGTCTAAAGGAGATAACTTTAATTGCACAATTTGTTGAGTATGATCACCAATAACTAAAACATCTCCTTTCGGTTCAATCACATCACCTAATTTTGCTTGTAAATTGAGAACTACACCATCCATAGGAGCAGTAATTACTGTTTTTCTCAATTCTTCAGCAATTTTCTGGCGTTGTATTTTGAGTTTATCTATTTCTCTCACAATTTGATTGAGTGCTAATTTAGATTGGTTTAATTCTTGTACAGCTTGGTCAATTTTAGTTTTAGCTTCTTTCAACTTTTGTTGAGGTTCAGATTTGTTATTTCTCACATCTTGCCAAAAACTTTGTAATTCTAATTTCTGCTGTTGTAAATCTAAATTACTTAATGATAATTCATCTTTAGCATTACTTAAATCTGTTTCAGCTTGAGTAACTTTTTTTTCTTGCTCTTTTAATTCAGTTTCCGAAATAAATCCCTTAGCGAAAAGTTGTTTATTTTCTTGTAATTTAATCTTTGCTTCTTTTAAATCGGTTATTTTAACAGTTAAGGCTTGTTGTTTTCTGGTAAATTCTAATTTACGCTTTTGAACTTCCCGAATTTTCTCATCTTTTTTCCTGTTAATATCATTTCTATAGGTAGTTTGAATGTTTCTATATTCTTGTTGAGTTTCTAATAATTTACTTTCTGCTCTTTTTAAAGATGATTGTTTATCAACAAGTTGTAAATTCTTCTCTTTCAAATCAGATGCAAATTCTTGTAATTTAATTTGTGTTTCTGTATCTCGCAGACGGATTAAAATTTGATCTTTTTTAACTTGATCTCCAATTTTGACTAATACTTGTTCTACTGTTCCTGTGATTGGAGATTTGATATTTCTTTGATTATCTAATTTTAATATACCACTTTCACCAGTAATTTTATCTTCTACTTTGTCTTGAGTAGCTGTTACTATGCGAACGGGAATGGTTTGGGTTTTGCTTTGGGTAACTATGGCAAAAATTAACCAACATCCAAGAGAAACACTTGTTAAACTTGCCGATATGGTTAACCATTTAAATCCTGGTTTGAATTTAAAGTTTTTCATGATTATTGATTAATACAATTGAAAATAGAGACGTTTTATGCAACGTCTCTACAAAAAATTTATCACAAATACTTGTAGTTGGGTTTGGCTCACGCTCAACCTAACGCAAAAAAATTGGATATCACATTTTAACGCAGTGTAAATTCAACAGTGTAACTATAATTAGTTGAATTTACAGATGTGATTTTTGCATCACAAGTAACATTAGAACCTGTCCGTGAACCATTCTTTGTCCACTTTGGAATCTGACTACCAAAAAAGGTTGGTGTTGTTGTTAAAGAGGTACTAAACCTACATCCCTGAGTGCCAGTGGTATAAGAGAAGTGAATACTTGCTATATTAGAAAAGGGACTTATAACCGTGAAAGCTTGAGTCGCACCAGGTATAATTTTATTTGGGGGACTTCCAGTACCAAGAATTTGACTCACACTAGAAGGAACAAGCGATACTGGCTGTTTTAACTGGTTTTTTACCACAACTTGGGTTACTACTCCCGCCTGTGCCTTTGCTGCTGTTGTAGAAAGTATTAATCCAATCATCACTGAAAACAATTTGTTGAAATGTTTCATAGGTAATATCAATCTCCTGTCAGTTTAAAAAATGTCACTTCCTCAACCCAACCTTGCATCTTAGAGGTATGTTAAAAAAAGTAATATACCTCCCAACCTCTACTAGCGGATATATAGCCTAGTGGATAATGTGTTCCTGGGGAAGTTTATTGAAGTTGCCCGAAAGGTAAAAGTACCAATATCATATTACCCAACCGAAAAAACAAAGGATAGTGTTGGGTTTCCTTTCGTCAACCCAACCTACGACTATTTGCAACGATATTTTTTGCCTAAGAATGACAAAATGCGGTTTCGATCCAAAGCGTAACTTTCACTCCTATTTGGAAGTGAACCCTGGAAAGAGAAATTGGTCGTTTTATAACCATTTGTCAATTTAACTGTGCCTGATGAAGAATTAGGAGCAGTCCATTTGTAAATATCCATGTTTCCTAAACCGTACACTATATTCAATATGCCATTACTTTGAAAAACAACACGATTTGTAACAGGAGTAGTGGTTTGTACCCAATCACAAACTAACGGTTGAGAAGAATTAGATTGCGCTTGAGCTATATTTACATTCCAGCCAAACATGGAAACTATGGCTGTTGTACCCATCAGCAATTTATGGAATTTGTTCATGGTAATTTCTTAGAGGATAATTTTTATTTACTTGTTTCACTGTAATGCCATAGATCTGAACTCGTGTCTTAGTAATGATTAAGTTGTGGTTGTTTCATGATTGTTTTATACTCAACTTATGATTGAATAGTTGAAAACCTCTGTATGACACAGACACATGGACGTAGTTCATTGACAGCCTCTGCTGAAGTTAGAAAGAAGGCAAAAGCAGCTTTACTTAGGTTAGGATATACACAAGAAGATTTACGTGGATTTCTTGGACTATCTCGATCCACCGTCAGCAAATTTTTTACTGGTAAACCAATTCGAGTTGATGGTTATAAAAAAATTTGCGATGAGTTAGGATTGAACTGGGAAGATTGTCTGCCAAGAGAACAACCAATTGCAAAATCACAAACAGCTTCTTGCTGCATTGCAGTAACTGATCAGGAGGAAAAAACAATGCAAATACTTCATCGTCAAAGTCGTCAAATAACTGTCATAGATAGACAGAATAAAACCCAAAAAGCAGAAATTGTGTTAACTGGTGATATTGACTCTATTGAAAATTTAAAGATTCTTGAAGAAATTTTACGCCAACATTCAGGGGATACAATCGTAATTTTTGATGTAAAACCGGGTAGCATCAAATTATTTATAGAAGGATCTGATGCAGATATTGAAAAACTGATCAATCTTGTTCAATCAAAAACACTTACGAAATTAAATACTTTTCCTATTGAAAGTATTCGGATTTTGGATGCAGATGAGCCTAGTAATAATCAACGCAATAATATAATTTCTTTATCTGGAAAATTTAATAAACGCAATTTTCCCGCTGGTTGGGATGATCCAAAAAAATTCATAAATCAAACAATTGAAGGGAGTCGCCCCTTATCATATCAAGTTAGAAGCCACGAAAATGAGCGTAATGAAATTGGCAAAATTATCCATTTAAATCCAATAAATACATCTCTGTTGTTGAAAATAAAAAAAGAAGAACTCAATGAAACATTAGAAAAAGGTTTACATTACATAGCATAACCTTACAAATAATTACGACCAATCAACAGATTCAGTTACCTGAAAACCTGAAAATTTTAGTTTTTTATGAATCTTCAGGAGAAATAATAGATGAAAAACTAGCAAGAAGAAAAACTCTCCGCTCTAGTTTTATCATTGAATCAAAATCTCCTTTTTGTATTGAAGTTAAGCTGGGTGAAAAAACTATTGAAAAAGGTCTTTATGTGTTATGATTACTTACTCAATCCATCAATAATCTTCCACAGCACCCAAAGTTTTGAGTGTGACTTTTTGTTGTTCAGTTAAACCTTTAATTCCAGTGATATTCATTCCTTCATAAGGTCTAGGCACGCGGAGAATTTGACGATTATATGTTTCCATATCCCACAAACTAATTGTACCATCTCTACTGCAACTTGCTACGGTTTGACCATCGGCAGAAAAAACAACAGCATCAATTCTTTTTGTATGTCCTGAGAGAATTTTTCTACATTCACCAGTTTTAATATCCCAAAGTCGCACTATCCTATCTGTACTACTACTAACGAGTATTTGAGCATGAAAATCAACGGAAGTTAATCTATCTTGATGTCCTCGGAAAACTTTCAGACATTCATAAGTATTCAAATTCCATAATCGAATTGTACTATCTTCACTAGCACTGACAAATATTTGATCATTAATGAATTTAACGGAATTTACCCTATCTGTATGTTCAATTAAAACTTGTAAACATTCATAAGTATTCGCATCCCAAATACAAATTGTGCTATCTTCACTACCGCTAATTAGTATTTGACCATTGGGACTATAAGCAACTGACTTTATGCCAGCATTACTACTTTTATCTGGTTTCAGATTTTGATATTTACCAGTTTCAATATCCCATATATTAATTGTTTGGTTAAAGCTACTACTGGCTAGTTTTTTGTCATTGGGACTAAATGCTAATGACCAAATTCTTTCTTCTTCTCCAAAAAATGTTTTTAAACATTTACCAGTTTTGATATCCCATATTTTAATAGTTGTATCTGTACTACCACTAGCTAGTTGATTACCATCATGACTAAAAGCAAGTGACCAAATCGTATTTTTATGTCCTAGTAGAGTTTTAAGACATTTACCAGTTTTAATATTCCAAAGTCTTACAGTTGCATTATTATCTCCACTAGCTAATATTTCACCATTGGGATGAAAGGCAATTGCTAACTGCCAATCAGTATAACCATACAGAGTTTTAAGACACTTTCCCGTATTGATATCCCAGATTTTTATTGTTTCATCTTCACTACTACTAACAAGTCTTTGGTTATCAGCATGAAAAGCCGTTGACAATATCAAACTAATATGTCCTTCTAGAGTTTTAAATTCATAAGTATTAACATCATAAATTTTGATGGGATGATATTTTTGAGAGTCATCATATAGAGATACACAGCAAACAAGTTTCTGGCTGTCTGGACTAAAAGAAATAAACCTAACTGAAGCTTTATTTTCAGTTAATGTCTGAATATGCTGCCATTTTCCATCTTTAAATTCCCAAATTTTTACGACTTCTTCTTTATCTCTATAAGTTACCCCACCATTAGAGTTAGCCAGCAATTTACCATTAGGACTAAAACTAACTGAACTTGTTAATTTATTCAACCCTGGTAAAGATTGCAATAATTTACCCGTTTCCACATCCCACATTTTGATAGTTGTGTCAGGACTACCACTGACAAGTTTTTTCCCATCTGGGCTAAAATCAATCGAAAATACACCTGTTTCTTGCTCTGGTAAAGTTTTTAAACATTCTCCATTTTCAATGTTCCATATCTTTATACCATCACCACCACAACTGGCAATTGTTTTACCATCAGGACTAAATTTAACAGTATTCACCCAACCTGTATGTCCTTTTAGCGTTTTTAATAGTTTACCTGTATTCACTTCCCAAATTTTGACTGTTTTATCTATACTGCTACTAGCTATTAATTTACTATCGGGACTAAATGAGATTGATAGTACATAATCATTATGTCCATCACATATAGTAATAAGTTGATTATCTTCTATTCTCCAAATGCGAATTTGTTCATTGATATCACAACCTGCAAATAGCTTGCCATCTGGGCTGAATTGAACAGTTAAAACAGAGCCAAAATTATCAATAAATAGACAATTTCTAAATTTTGATTGTGTAAAATTAATATTATGAATATGTATTCTGGTGAAGTCTGTTTGCCACACAGTTAAATGAGAAAAATCATAGTCATTTAAAATAGGTTGCTGTTTTTCTATCTGTTCCTGAATCAATAAATTTAGAAGATTACCAGCCGCATATCCTGGTTTTTTATTAGGTTGCTTTTTTAAATTAGATAGGATAGGAATTAGCAGATATTCAAGATTTACTTGATTATGTAAATTATTTATTTCACTACGTATTTTCTCTATTATTTCTAGATGATTTTGAGGAATATTTTTGGATAATTGGGTTAAATTATTATCAATATTTCTAAATTCAGATTCTGGAAGTAGTTGTTCTATAATTGGTTTGAGAATCAGACGAATTTGCATATCTTTGATATATTCTTTACCTTGAGCTTTAAACAAGGCATGAGTATTAAATAATTCAATTTGATTATCTCTAATTTCATCTACCATTTGATTGATTAATCGCTTAGTTATATATTCAATAATCACAGGTTGCAGAGTAAACTTAGGTTTATCTGTCGAAGTTTCTACTATTTTTTCTAGAGGGATTTTCTTTTTTAAAGATTGCAAATGCTTATTGACTTGCTGTAATTTAGAAATTGATAGTAAATCTTCTAATAATTCTGATTCTGAAACTGGTTCACGATTAATTGCTAACCAGTAAATTATCTCCTTTTCTAATTTATTTAATCGCTGAAAGTGCCAGTTTAGTAAATCATCTTCGATGCTTTTTTCTAAAAGATGTTGTTCTTTTTCTAGAAAAATAGCAATGTTTCCTTGATATTGTTCTTTAATAAAACCCGCACTCAATTCTAAAAATAGGGGATTACCACCATAAACTTCAATTAGTTTTTCCCAGTTTTCATCTGTAGCTCTAAATTCACCGATTTGTTGAAAAATTTTCTTGACTGCTTCTGTCTCTCTTAAACCGGTTAATTCTAAAAGACGAACAGCACCATCTTTATATCTAGAGAGTATGGTATCTGGTGGTAAATTTGTATTATATTCATCTGCTCTTTTTTGTTCTGAGTTCCACCATAACTTGACCCTTACAGGGGTATCTTGCTCTAAATTGCCTAGTCCTAAATCAATAATTAGCGATTTGGTCATAATAGGTACAACCCTTTTCATCGTTGGCTTATCTGTGTATATTATCATAAGTGAACATAGAGCAATCATAAAAAAGCACAACTCAATCATTACAAAGACGAGAGTTGAGGTTTCTGGTTTTATAGTGATATTTAGTTCTTAACTTTACTTTAGGAGTAGGAGAGGGAGTATGACAATGACAATAGAAGAAGCAAAACTAGACGGCAATAAAGTAGTTGCTTGTAAACTGGATGGAGAGTTTGTTGTTCACTGCAACAAAGCGGATAACTTAAATCCAAAGAAATGGTGGGATGTGATTAGTCGCGTAGTAGGTGGGGGAATTATTGGTCATGCTTTTGCTCCTGTTCTAGGTACTATTGGGGGAGCAGTTACTGGTTATGTCTCTGCTTTTCTCAAAGATGTTGATGAAACTGGATACTACACTACGGATAAAAAAATGATTCGTGGGGGAACTATTTATAAAAATGAAAAAGGAGAATATTTTGGGTAGATTAGTGTGATCGCCGATGCTGAGTTTAAAGCTCTTCCAGTCGCTTGTTTTAATTTTAGGACTTTAGGAGTTACGCACCGTACAAAATAGTTATCTTATGTGTCAACGTAAGTACGTTGTTACGTTATTTCAGGCTTTTATACGGCTTATGTGAGTTGGAAGTTGAAAGAACGCAATCCCGTTCATGAGGTTAGGCGTTGCTGCTAAAGCGAAGCCTGAAACCCTTAAAATGACTGGGGCATTTTTAATTCACATAAGGCGTTTTATCAATCACCCTTGGTTGGGCGCGATCGCTAAAATCTCATTGAAAAATTTAGCTAAGAGACTAAGACAGAGAAACAGTGCGATCGCCCCTCCGGTTGATAAAAAGAACCCCAACAATACACCTCACCATTCTAATCTCTTAAACTCCATGAATTGGCTATACTTCTCACTGGCGGCGGCTACCTTTGAATCTCTGCGCGATGTCTTTAGTAAAATTGTTACTAACAAAGGCGATCGCCCTTTAGATGAGTATTTAGTTGCTTGGGGATTAAGAGCTTTTACCCTGATTATTTATATCCCTTGGTTATTATTATCTCCCGAACCTATTCCTGATATTGGCAAAGATTTTTGGTGGGCTTTGTTAGCAGATGCTACTTTATCCACGGTTGGCGGCATTTTATATATGAGGGCTTTGCGCTTAGGAGACTTGTCATTAACTGTTCCATTAATGGGTTTTTCTCCCCTATTTTTAGTGCTAGCTTCTCCCTTTACTCTGGGAGAACTGCCGAATAATATACAGATAATTAGTATTAGTTTAATTTGTCTAGGTGCTTATTTTTTAAATTTAAAACCCAAAGAAAATAACTATTTTGCCCCTTTATTATCTATAATCAATACCCAATCATCGCGGTTAATGATTATAGTAGCAGCACTCTGGGCATTAACAACATCCCTGGACAAAATAGGAGCTAAAAATTCTTCTCCTTTGGTATTTTCGGCTGCTTTGTATTTTTGTACAGCATTAATGATGTTACCTATAGTTGTGGTTTTCTCGCCCAATTGGTTTTTTCAGCTAAGAACAAATTTCTCTAAATTGGTTTTATTGGGAAGTTTGAAAGCAGTAGATATGTGGTGTCATGTAACTGCTGTAGGGTTAACGGTAGCAGCTAATTCTGTTGCTGTCAGACAAACTAGCCTATTGATGGGTGTAGGATTCGGTTATCTGATATTTAAGGAAAAAAACATCAGAACAAGGTTTTTCGGTAGTGCAATTATGGTGTTAGGAATTTGTTTATTAACTTTCTCCTAATCTGTATCTTGTGGATTTAAAGCGATCGCTCTTGTTCAAGAGGGTGATGTGCCTAGCTCACCGAAGGAATCACATTTGAACCTACATTTCCATTTTACAAATATGGATATATTACGCACAAACCAAATTTTACAGATAACCTAAAAAAAATAGTTGGAATGGCTTTTGAGTATCTTTTAGAAAGTCATAAAAATGCAAAAAATGGAAATCCAATAGATCCACAACCTACTAATGATTTATTTTGTTTGAATTGTGGTAGTACCAGCGTAAATCTTTACCCAAAACAAGGTGCAAAAAAAATACACAGCAGACTGTAGAACTTGTGGACATCAAACACACATAAACTATTGCTGAAATTGTTCAACAAAATTATTTAAACATGGCTATTATTGGGACTATCATAAAACATCTGTTTGGAGTAGCTTTGATATTCATTGTCCCAATTGTGGTATGACACTTGCAGATAGACCAACCATGAAATTGGTAAATAAATAGATTTTTGATATCTGACACACCATAGTAATTGCTGTGTTTTAAGCCTAAGCCACAGAAAAATCTGTAAACTGCCGATATTCAGGACGAATAAACGCTAAAATAATATCATCCTTTTCTACTCCTAATTCCAATAATTCCGCAGTTATTCCCCTTTCTGTACCATCCCATTCAATGCAGATTTTCCCATCAATAATTCGCAAATGAAACACCACTGCATGAACTCTACCTGTTTTATCCCAACCCGTATCCATTAACAAATAATTATCGGATTCTTGATCACAAATACATAAAGCCTCAATTTTTCCATGACTAGGTTTATACTTAGCGTGATTTCCAACAATACTAATTATAATTCTTCTGTATTTTTCTAACTTATCCATTGTACAATTACCTCCTGAATTGGATCGAAAATAATGTAATTAATCTGCTGTTGATCACTTAAAATATCTTGAATAGCTGGTTTAAGAAAAAAGTCTTGATAAGCAGCTTCAGGAATCGCTAAATATAATTTACGTTCTGGATTGATTCTTTTAATTAAACTAACATAAATATTATATTGTCCTAATGTTTTTTCTAATTCTGTAATTAAAGAAGGGCTATTAAAAACTTTTATTTCAATTACAATCTTTTGCTGCATCTTCTGGGCAGCAAATAATTTTTCTGCTCCTAAATCAGCATATAAACGCAAGCCTTTGTATTCTAGTATAAAGGGGTCATCGGTAATTACCCATCCATCTTTGGTTAGAGCATTTTTAACTTGATTGTGATATAAATCGTACTGTGGCATTACTAAATCAAGAATATTAACTTTAGCCTAACAAAAACCACCTTCATCACCTACACCTGTCAGCAGACTCTTATTATCTAACACTTTGCTGAGAGTTGCAAATACTTCCGCACTCCAACGCAATGCTTCCTTGAAAGAAGGCGCACCGATAGGAACAATCATAAACTCTTGAAAGTCAACGTTATTAGATGCGTGCGCTCCACCATTGATCACGTTCATTAAGGGGACTGGCAATAAATTCGCCAAAGGTCTACCTAAATAGCGATAGAGAGGAATGTCTAAAGCTGCTGCACCTGCTTTGGCTGCTGCTAAGGAAATACCTAAAATTGCATTTGCGCCTAAGTTAGATTTGTTAGAAGAACCATCTGTAGCAATCATTGTCCGGTCTAACAATTCTTGGTTGAGGACATCCAACCCTAATAATTTGGGTGCTAATATCTCATTGGCGTTTTTTACCGCTGTGAGGACTCCTTTACCACCATAACGGCTTTTATCCCCATCTCGCAGTTCATGAGCCTCAAATGTGCCTGTGGAAGCACCGCTAGGAACTTGTGCGAGTCCGACTGCACCACCAGCTAAATGTACTTCCGCTTCTAGTGTAGGTCTTCCCCGTGAGTCGAGGATTTCGCGGGAGACAATGGCTTCAATAGCGGTGTCTAGAAATTTAGTCATTCGTGGTTTGTCCTTGATTTTGAGTATGTCGTCAGGGTTTAACCTTTACAGTTTACTAATAACCCAATCGCTAGTTTATGTGTTTCTGGGGGAAAATCGGCTGAGATTAAAGAAGATTTCCAATCGTGACGGGTGATAATGCTCGCTGAGTATGGAAGGAAACATGGAATTTGTCAGAATCGGGATGTACAGGATTAAAGGATTGACAGGATTATTTATTGATAATTTATTTTGTCAGAATCAGGATGCTCAGGATTAAAGGATGTACAGGATTATTTATTGATACTTTACTGATTTTGCATACATCAATTGCTATTTTCAATATTTATGTACAAAATCCTGTAAATCCTCAAATCCTGGATATCCTGATTCTGACATATATTTCTAAATCTGCTTATGTTATAATTTTCCTAAAATTACAGAGATTATTTATGAACAAAAAAAGTATTACCGCCATAATTCATACAGGTGACGATTTTGGTTATGTGGCTGAGTGTGTAGAAATTTCTGTTGTTACTCAAGGGGATACTTTAGATGAAGTTGTGAAAAATTGTACCGATGCTTTTTTTTTGCATTTAGAAGGGGAAAATCCACAGGATTTTGGATTAATTGAACATCCAACTATTCGTTTTATTTTTGAATTACAGCCGATTTATGGCTAAGTTAAGAAGATTATCAGCACAGGAAATCATTGATATTTTTAATCGCTTTGGTTTTGAAATTATTATCCAAAAAGGTAGTCATATTAAATTGCGGAGATTAGGAGAAAATGGTAAGAGTAAGCCAGAAAATAAATGATCCTGTTTTGTCATGCTGAGTGTAGCGAATCGAAACGAAGCATCTCATCGTTCCTAGTCTCTGACTAGGAATGCAGTTAATGAGGCTCTGCCTCTAATAAGTAGTGAGACAGAATTAATTACACAATGTCATTGCGTTAGCGCAGCGTGGCGTTAGCCATATATAACGAAGTGAAATGAAGCAATCGCAAGGGTTGTGATTGCTTCCCTTCCCTCGCAATGACTGTAAATATTTTTGTCCAATTACTTATCATTGAAGTCAGAGCCTTCTAGAATTCATTCCCAGTCAGAGACTGGGAATGAGATGACTTGAGTTCTTTGCGGGATAGATGTTTTACGCTAAAAAAATCGTCTTCTTGTCCGAGGTTCAGACGGTGTTCTTCGTAAAGGGACTACTTCTGCTTCACTACCCTCCCTAGCTACTCGAATTAATAACGCAGAAGATACCAAACTAGCAACCATCGAATTACCACCATAACTAAACATAGGTAAAGGTAAGCCTGTAGTTGGTAACGCACCTGTAGTTACACCAATATGTAATAGTGATTGGCCAACCATGACAACTACTACACCAATTGCTACTAATTTGGATGTGAGATTTTTGGATTTAAGGGCAATAATTAATCCTAAAGTGGCAAATATTGCTAACATTAGCAAGAGTAAAATACCGCCAATAAAACCAAATTCTTCGGAAAAAATTGCGAAGATAAAATCAGTATCTTGAATTGGTAAATAGAATAACTTTTGTTGAGAAAGTCCAAATCCCGACCCCCAAGTTTGCCCTGAACCTACGGCTAATAAACTTTGTACTAACTGATAACCATCTCCTGTGGCATCCCCCCAAGGATTCATAAAGGACATAATGCGTTTACGTTGATATTCTTTGATACTAATACTGAGTAATGCTAAAAGCAGACCACCAAAGGCTGTTCCTCCCAAATATTTATATGGTATTCCTGCTGCTAAGGCAATGAACCAAATTGTCATGCCGCAAAGTGCTGTGGTACTTAAGTTAGGTTGGGCAAGAATTCCTAAAAGCACAAGACCAAAAACACCCAACCAAGATAAACGAATTCCCCAAGGTCGTTTTTCCCACTGGCCAAAAAGTGTGGCGCTTTGTAAAACTAAAAAGGGTTTAATTAATTCTGATGGTTGGATAGGAATGGGGCCAATGGCTATCCACCTAGCAGCATCAAAGGCTTTTTTTCCTAATCCTGGTATTAATGTCAGAAAAATCAGCATCAGAAAAAATATTAAAAACCAATGAGATACACCCAAGATTTTTCGCAATGGCAGATTAACAATGATGTTGAAAATAATTAAGGAAGCTATAGCCCAAAGAATTTGCCGTTTAAAATAATACAAACCGTCACCATGACGGGCATCAGCAACGGGATAGGATGCGGAAAAGAGGATGATTAAGCCAATAAACATCCACGTTAATGTTAGCCAGCGCAACAATCGGGCTTCTAAACCCCAGCTAGAAACAGAATTATCAAAAATTGGGATTAAACGGAGTAGATTCACAATTTGGTAATTGGTAATTGGTGATTTTCTTCTTTCTTCTCCTGACTCCTGGGTGGGGAAACCCCGCCCCTACTACAAGAAATCCTGTATTTAAATTAAAACTAAGTTATCTCGGTGAATCACAGTATCTGCGCCTTCATAACCCAGAATTGAGGGGATTTCCCGTGAATGTCGTCCGCAAATTTTCTGCAATTCTTCACTATTATAATTCACTAATCCTCTAGCAATTTCATCACCATTACTATCACACAATTGCACCGCCTCTTGATTGTCAAATTCCCCTTCTACGGCTTTAATTCCCGCTGCTAGTAAGGATTTTCCCGCTTTGACAACGGCAGCGATCGCCCCCTCGTCTAAATATAATTTTCCTCCAGGAATCAAACCATAGGCTATCCAACGTTTGCGGGCTGAGGTTGGTTCTGGTTGCGGTGCAAAATGTGTACCAATGAGTTCCCCCTGAATAATTTTTTCAATGTTTCGGGGAAACTGTCCTTGAGTAATGACTGTACGGATACCAGCAGCGATCGCAATTCTCGCTGCCGAAATTTTAGTCATCATCCCTCCAGTCCCCCATTGAGAACCCTGTCCACCAGTTTGAATCTGTAAATCTGTCAGTTCTTGCATACTACTAACTAAACTAATCGGTTTAGCATCGGGTACGGAACGAGGATCGGCTGAATATAATCTATCAACATCCGTTAATAAAAATAACCAATCTGCTTCTACTAAACTAGCTACTAATGCAGACAGGGTATCATTATCCCCAAATTTTAATTCTTCTACCGCTACTGTATCATTTTCATTAACTATAGGAATTACTCCCAAACCTAGTAATTCTTGAAAAGTATTATTAGCATTCAGATAGCGGCTACGTTGTACCAAATCTGCCCTAGTTAATAATACTTGAGCAATTGGTTGTTGGAGAATACTAAATAAATCATCATATATACGCATTAATCTACCCTGTCCAACTGCTGCTACAGCCTGTTTTAAAGCTATAGTTTTGGGACGTTCCGTTAACCCTAACCGCGCACAACCGACTCCCACCGCGCCAGAAGAAACTAAAATTACCCGATGTCCCTGTCGTCTCAAATCACAGAGGGTTTCCGCTAAAGTAGCAATACTAGAAAGGGCTAATTGTCCTGTTTCTGGTTGAGTAAGGCTAGAAGTACCGATTTTAACAACAATTGTTTTGGTCATTAGTTAGTGGTCAGTTGTTATTCCCAAAAAATTATACAGCACCAATCCCTCTATGGTGAAGGTTGGCGCTGTACGGGTTTATATTTATCTATTATCTGCTAGGGTCTTTTTAGGCTGACCCTGATGTTATTGAAATTAATAATCTCTGATTTTTTGCGAATTTGATAATTCCTTAACTATTTCTTTAGATTTACTTTCCTGACGAATGATAAATCTTTGTAAAGATTTGTATCTTAAAACTATTAATACAGCACGGCGAAAATAAACCAACCACTATAAATCTCCCAAAAGCTTATACCGTCTTCGTTTTGACCTTTGACTTTTGATTTTCGCCTAGCGGCACTAAGTAGGTAGACGTGAGATAACCAAAATGTGTATTCAATACTGCTCGGTTAAGCCTGAAAAGTCATTATATGGTAGGTTGGGTTGTGGAACGTAAACGTATCCCTGCGGGACACTGCGTGAACGCCAAGCAATCGGAACGAAACCCAACATTATCAAGGATTTTGTTGGGTTTCGCTATCGCTCAACCCAACCTACATTTCCTTAACCGACAAGTATTGAATGTGTATTGTAGAACCAAGAAACATTCCAATATAATTGCGCTGTCGCTTCATCCAACCTACAAAAAATGGCGAAGGTATGGTTATCGTTGATAATATAACTATGCTTTCTAGTTACCAATTATGACTATAGCCACTGAACGCCAGATTACACTAGAAAATTTTCTCAAGTTACCAGAAACTAAACCAGCATCAGAATTTATTAAGGGGGAAATCCTACAAAAACCTATGCCACAGGGTGAACATAGCTTAATTCAGACTACTTTTATTGAAGTTGTCAATGGACTAACCAGAAGTCAAAAAATTGCTATAGCTTTCTCCGAACTACGCTGTACTTTTGGTGGTAGTACCATTGTTCCTGATATTGCGGTGTTCCGGTGGGAGAGAATTCCCACAACTGAATCTGGGAAAATTGCTAACCGCTTTGAAATTCATCCTGACTGGGTAATAGAGATTCTTTCTCCTGAACAACCACAGAAAAAAGTATTAACAAAATTATTGCATTGTTCCCGACATGGAACTGAGTTAGGTTGGTTATTAAACCCAGAAGAAGAAAGTGTATTGGCTGTATTTCCTGGACAAAAAATTGAAATATATGAAGGTGATGATAAATTACCAATTTTGGAAAATATAAATTTAGAATTAACAGTTAAGGAAATTTTTGGTTGGTTGAGTTTTGATTCATAACTGTAGCAAGGAAAGGGGAATGAGAACCTTTATCAAGGGCGGGTAAACCCCGCCCAGAAATGAATTATGGCTTACGCCACGCTACGCTATCAGGGCTAATAACCAAAGTCTACTTTAGTAGACTCAAGATTATTCAGTCATCAAAAGACAACTTTTGCTATGAGACTGGGAATATGGCTAACGCCACGCTTCGCTATCATTCCCAGGCAGAACTTATGCCCACCTGGATATTAAAATTGTTGTAAGAAGCGCAAATCGCTGTTATATAAACGGCGAATATCATCAATTTGGTGTAATACCATAGCAAAACGTTCTACACCAAAACCAGCAGCAAAGCCGCTATAAACTTCGGGGTCATAACCGACAGATTTTAAAACATTGGGGTCAACCATTCCGCAACCCATGACTTCTAACCAACGTCCTTTCCACTGTAAATCTACTTCGGCAGAAGGTTCAGTAAAAGGGAAATAACTGGCACGAAAGCGAATTGGTAAGTCGCCAAATATTGATTGTAAAAAGATTTTGACAGTTCCTTTCAGGTCTGTAAAAGTTAGTCCTTCATCTATGGCTAAAAGTTCGATTTGATGAAAAACTGCTGAGTGGGTCGCATCTACATCATCTCTGCGATATACTCGACCTGGGGCAACAACTCGAATGGGTGGTTCTTCCTTTTCCATATAGCGAATTTGCACTGAGGAAGTATGAGTCCGTAATAAATTACCATCTGGTAAATAGAAGGTATCTTGCATATCACGGGCTGGATGATCTGGGGGGGTGTTAAGTGCTTCAAAATTGTAGTAATCTGTTTCCATTTCTGATCCTTGGGCAACGGTGTAACCCATGCCGACAAAGATATCTAGGGTTTGGTCAATAATGCCATTGAGGGGATGAATCCGACCTTGGGGACGGTAAATACCGGGCATGGTGACATCTATGGTTTCCGCCTCTAGCTGTGCCTGAATTTGAGCAGATTCTAGGGTTGTGCGTTGCTGGTCAAGGCTGTTTTGAATGGCTTCTTTGACTGTGTTAGCGATCGCTCCAATTTTAGGACGTTCTTCCGCGCTCATTTGCCCCATACTTCGCAATAGCGCCCCCAATTGCCCTTTTTTGCCTAAATAGTTGACTCTAAGTTCTTCTAGGCGTTCTAGGCTATCAGCAGAGGCGATCTCTGTTTCTCCTTCTTGCCGTAATGCTAAAAGTTGATTCTCTAAATTGCTAGTCATTAGTTATTGGTGATTAGTCATTAGTCATTAGTCTATAGTAGGGGACGGGGAACAGGGAACAGGGAACAGGGAACAGGGGGGCAGGGAGCAGGG
>NZ_LJOU01000078.1:0-30738 GCF_001672085.1 Anabaena sp. AL93
AGTATATACATATATTCTAATGAAGTCAACAGGTAAAGGAATTAAAAGAACAAAAAATCAGCCAGTCTTTTATGAAGAACTGAAGAAGCACCGAAATATAATGGTGACTAATACTGCTTGGGAAAATTTAATCAAGGCTTCTAATTCACTGGAGATCAGCGTCAGTGAGTTAATTGAAAGAGTGGGTAGAAATATGTATGGCAATATCAAGAAAGATGACTGTGACTAAAGTCACACGAGCCGCTTATATCTCAGGGCTAAAGCCGCTGAGTTTTACGCTTACCGGCTGTTCCTATAAATAATAGGGAGATAAGGACTGGCAACTATTACATCAACATCAGTGCCACTTCTTTAGCAAAATAAGTCAAGATTAAATCAGCACCAGCCCGCTTCATGCTGGTTAAAGTTTCTAAAATCACCTTTTTCTCGTCAATCCAACCATGTTGAGCCGCAGCTTTAATCATTGCGTATTCACCACTAACGTTATAAGCTGCAACGGGTAAATTTGTTGCTGCTTTTACTTGACATATTATGTCTAGATATGCTAGGGCTGGTTTGACCATAATGATATCTGCACCTTCAGCAATATCCAGTTCAATTTCTTTTAAAGCTTCTTTGGCGTTAGCTGCGTCCATTTGATAGGTTTTTTTGTCGCCAAATTTGGGGGCTGAATCTAAAGCGTCCCGGAATGGTCCATAGTAGGCTGAGGCGTATTTTGCTGAGTATGCCAAAATCCCGACATTGATATAACCTTCAGCGTCTAAAGCTTGACGGATTGCGCCGATTCTACCATCCATCATATCCGAAGGAGCAACAAAATCCGCGCCGGCTTCTGCTTGGGAAAGTGCCATTTTTACTAACACTTCTATGGTTTGATCATTGAGAATTTTGCCATTTTCATCAACTAAACCATCATGGCCATGAGTTGTGAAGGGGTCTAGAGCAACATCAGTAATAATGATGATTTCTGGAACTGCGTTTTTAATGGCTTTGACGGTTTCCTGCACCAATCCCTCTGGGTTGTAGCTTTCTGTAGCTGTGTCGTCTTTTTGTTCTTCGGGAATAACTGGGAATAGTGCGATCGCATTAATACCCAATTGTGACACTGCGGCTATTTCTTCCAGGAGTAAATCTAAAGAATAACGATAACATCCTGGCATGGAAACAATTTCTATTTTTGTGCTTTCACCTTCCATGACAAACATCGGATAGATCAGATCATCTACAGTTAAAATCGTTTCCCGCACCATTTTTCGGAGGGTTGCAGTGCGACGGAGACGACGGGGACGTTGAGTCAGATGTAAGGCTTGATTGGTAGACGAGTTCTCAGACGACATAATAGCTCTGTAAAAATGATAATCATTATTATAGTCGTATTACATAAGTCCTAACAACAATACCTTCTCCATTTTTTGTAGGTTGGATTAAGCGACAGCGCAACCCAAGGTATTTGTTGGGTGAGCCTCCCGTCAGGGATACGTCCCTCAACCTCAATCCAACCTACAAATCAAGACTTTTTTCAATTGGAACGAGAATCTTGAGGTAAAATCATTTCCCGAATGGCTGTGGCTGTGGCTGGGGCGAGTAAAACCCCATTGCGGTAGTGTCCCGTAGCCAGGAGTATATTTGTAAAACCCGGTAGTTTATCAATTACTGGCGCTGGTCTGCCTTCGGGACGGGGGCGCAACCCTGACCAAGTGCGGAGAACCTTGGCTGCGGCTAACTCTGGGGCGAAGGCGATCGCCTGTTGTCTGACAATATCCAATAATTCTTGACTTGCAGATATTTGATTTTCATGATTGGGAAATTCTACGGTTGCTCCCACCCAATAATCACCATTTCCCATTGGCACAATATGCACATCATTACCAGTAATTACAGGTTGAAAATCGGGATTTCCTAAACTGCGTCCTAAGCTCAAATATAAAGCTTGTCCCAGCACTGGACGGATATTTACCATTTGATCTAATTGTGCAGTTAAGGCTGTTGAACCCAAACCCGCAGACATAATAAACCAATCAGCGGTAACTTTGCCCTCTGTAGTTTCAATAAAATTACATTTACGCGCTTCTCCCAATCCTTTTTTGATGTGTAAAGGTGTTGGGGGAGGAGGAGGAGGCGTTTCTGTGCCGGTCACAGACACACCAAACTTGAAATTTACGCCATTACGTTGGGCTGCATCTACTAAAGCTAAAGTTAAAGCTGTGGCATTTAGTTGTAAGTCTTGGGGAGAATAGACAGCACCAATAATTTGCGGATGACTGATTTGGGGACAATATTTTTGCAGTTGTTCTTGATCCCAAACTTGTAATTCCCAACCTTGGGATTGGCGAATTTCTCGCAGTTGTTCCCATTCGGAAAGGACTTCAACGCCACTTTCTAAGGGACGCTCTAAGTTTTCTGATAATAGCATGACGATTCCTTGCCGATTACAAGGGATTTTCCGCCCTGTAATTCCTTCTAATTCAGGAATCAAAGTTTCATAGCGTTGGATGCTACTTTGTCGCATTCGCCAAGCAATACCCTTGGTTTTATGGCTAATTACACCCATTAACACACCGAGAGCGGCACTGGTAGAACCTTGTGCTGGTTGTTTTTGCTCGAAAACGGTGATGTTTAAACCTTTAACTTGGCTGAGTTCATAGGCGATCGCCGCCCCAACCACGCCACAGCCGATAATTACTACATTCATGGTTTTTGCGCTTGAGTTAGGGGTGAAGCATGAAAAGTCTTCCTCTCCACCCTATCACTCCATTACCCTAGCATTTTGTGATTCAAGACTCGAAAGGAGGCAGGGGAGCAAGAGGTAGGGAGAGGGGAAGCAAGCAGGGGAGAAATTTCTTTCTTTCTTCTTCTTTCTTCTTCCTCCTGACTCCTGGGCGCAGGCCCTGCGCCCCTACGCTCCTCTTTTAGCTACTCTTTTCGGGAACTAGTTCTAAGAATTTGTCAATATCCGCAAACACTTCTTGGTATTTACTCGCAGCTAGGCTAGTATTACCCGCAGCAGCAGCTTGATCAATTCTTACTAGGTCATTCAACAAATCTTTGCTAATTTGTCGAGCTTGAGCTTGGTTTTGCTTGGCTAGGTTGGGAATGATATAAGTCATATTTAATCTAGCTTCTGTCATCGGTCCGTGAATAAAATTACCCACTTTCACCCATTCACCTGCTTTAATCAGGTTTTGGAGTTCGGAAGAGCGATCGCGCACCATCTGAATTCCGGGAACATATTCCTGAATTTTCGCAACTTCCGCCGCCGTATAAGATGGTGGTACAGTAACAACAGTAGGACTACCACAACTAATCAAAAATGTGGCTAATAGTACAAAAATCAGTGAAAAAATAGAACGTTGACGCACCATAAATGGAAATTAATTTTTTGTTTGTTTACAGATTAACAGTGTTATTTTAGATCGCTATGTAATGAACCGTTACAATTAACTCAGGTTTTTCTGTCTTGATCTTCCCCGCAGACCAACCGCATAGAGGAGTATTATTGAGTGAACGCAGCCGAACAAGCCACAAACCTAGAATTTGCCAGCAAAATTGCTACGGTAGTAAATTTATTTAAATATGAATTTCCTGATGTCAAATCCGATCTTAAACCCTGGCACAATGACCCAGAAACCAGAGAACTAGTAGATCCAGATTCTATAGACATTGGTTTTCACTTTCCTGGCATTAGCAAATCTTGGCGCTGTCGCAGTATTTTGATTCAAATCCGATTTTATCAAGATCCGATTAATAATCACCGTCGCGCCATTGGTGTCGAAGCCGCTGGATTTGATCACAGTGGGGAAGTTTGGCGACTTTCCACTATTGAAACCTGGAGTTTTGTCGGTGACTCCACACCCTCTGCTGAAGTTCGGGAAAAACTGAAACAGGTTTGTCGGCAAATTTTAGAGGTGTTTAATCAGCCGAGTCTGTAAAAATGAGAGTATTGAAAAAATAGTAGAAAAAGCTCTTGAAGATGGTCACTTATACTCCGCAAGGGAATAAATTGAGCTTTTGCTTCAAGGTAATATATGGATGTAAAAACCCAAGTTAAGTAGTGAGACAGAATTAATTACACAGTGTTATTGCGTAAGCGTTGCGTGGCGTTAGCCATATGGAACGAAGTGAAATGAAGCAATTCCAAGGGTTGTGATTGCTTCCCTTCCCTCGCAATGACTGGTATAACACCGACAATGGAGGCAGGAGTTGGGCATACAGTAAGAGACTTCCAAATAAAAAAATGTCCCAAAACTGATGCAGAAATTCTCTCTCTGTGTACTCTGTGCCTCTGTGGTTCGTTTCTTAGGATAATTTATTTCTTGGAAGTCTCTAAAAGACTTTTATTCCTTAATTCTTACTGCTTTCATATTTTTATTCACGTACTAATACTTGTGTACCTATACTTACTTGGCTATACAACATTCTGACATCAGAATTACGCATTCTTAGACAACCGTGAGAAACAGCCGCCCCTAGTAAATCAACATCTGGTGTGCCATGAAAGCCGAGTTGATTCCGACCATCAGACCAAAAACCAATCCATCTATCCCCTAAAGGACTGTCAGAACCGCCCTCGAAAACAGCATTTGTAATGGGATGTCGCCAAATGGGGTCGTGTTCCTTGTGGATGATTTTAAAATTGCCTGTTGGTGTTTCCCAGCCTTTTTTACCGATAGCAATGGGATAACTAGCTATTATTTCATTATATTGAGAAACATAGACACGGCGATCGCTCAAATCCACCACTACTTGAGTTGTATTTGATACTGGCATTGATCCCTGAGAACTCTTGACCGGATCTGTAACTTGATCCTGACTTGACCTTTGTGTTCTCCAAACAGCAGCTTTTTGGGGAGAGTTAGGCACAGAAGCCGCAATTGCACTGTTGCCAATTTCCACTGATGAACCCTGTGGATAAATCTCTGTGGATATAGACTGATTTAATTGTCCTGTTGTTCTCATATTGTGCCAATGGACAGCCAGAGATAAAATTGCTGTACCAAAACAGAGAAACATGACCATACTCGCTACAGATTCATTTCTTGCCATTGCCATCGCCTATTCATCGCCTATTATTTATCCCTGACACATCTGGCTAAAGGTGACTGATCATTGATCATTAAGTAAGTACCAGTCAAGTATTTAGTGGACATCTGCCAATTTGATCACCATCCCTAACTCTAACAAAAAGTTAATCCGTAGTCTTCTTTACCTTCTTCTTTCATACTTACTTGACGATGGAATAAAATGCTGAAAACTCCTTTCTATATATATTTCCGTGTTCCGATTATAAATCCGTCACCTTACCGAGGAACTTTTGATCTATAATCTAGTCTAATGGAGGGGAGTGATTTAACGCCAATCTGATCCATGAGTCAATCCATTAGTGTATCCTGGTCAACAGTGGATGCCACCTATCCAATAGCATCGGTGCAAGTTGACAAACTCTCAAACAACGATCTTATTTTGCGCTGTCAAGTCGGATTGCGTCCAGAACGTGCTGCCTTTTCAGAACTGTTACGTCGCTACCAGACTCAAGTTGATCGAGTTTTATATCATTTAGCCCCCGATTGGTCTGATAGAGCCGATTTAGCCCAGGAAGTTTGGATTCGTGTCTATAGGAATATTAACCGACTACAAGAACCTGCCAAGTTCCGGGGATGGTTAAGCCGCATTGCCACAAATTTGTTCTATGATGAATTACGTAAACGCAAACGGGTCGCTAGTCCCTTATCATTAGATGCTCCCCGCACCTTAGATGATGGGGAAATGGATTGGGAAATTGCCGGTGATACCCCAAGTCCAGATGAGCAACTAACTACTAGAGAATTTTATGAACAGTTGCGAGAAGCGATCGCCGACTTACCAGAAGTTTTTCGGACTACAATTGTTTTAAGAGAAATTGAAGGCATGGCCTATGAAGAAATTGCCGAAATTACCGGAGTTTCCCTGGGAACGGTGAAATCTAGAATAGCTAGAGCCAGATCAAGATTACAAACTCAGTTACAAACCTATCTAGATACATAATCTACACCATGTTTCCTCAATTCTATGGCAGATTTTAAGAAATATTAAGGACTGTCAACGAAAATATATATTTTCTGCCATTGAGAAGCAAAAATGAATCAACGGGTACTATAAATATGGAGAAGCGCGATTGTTTCGAGTTATTAAGTGCTTACCTGGATGGCGAAGTTACAGCTACTGAACGCAGGCAAGTTGAAGAGTGGCTATTAACTGATGCCTCAATTAAATGCCTATACAAGAGACTATTAAATCTTAGAAAAGGCTTGCATAACATCCCTGTTCCCGCCAACTCTCAGTCATCAGAAGCAACGATTAACCAAGTTTTAGTCCGTGTTAATCGCCGTTATCGCTTGAACTGGATGTTAGGTAGTGCAGCCGCAGTGGCTTGTATTTTGGGAACAATATCTGGTTTATTGCCAAGTAATTCCAGAATGCTAGAAATAGCCACAACACAACCAACAGAATTAACACCAACAGCCGCAGATTCGCCCTTAATGGTGGCTTTAAATAACCCAGTTATTGAAATTCCCAAAACAGCAGTAGCTCCTAGCGAGAAGCTAGTTAACAACCTCAATTAATTAATAGCTAAACTGTCACCACTCCAGCAAGCATCAGTGAGTATACCTCCTAGCTGGTCAACTTTTTATGATGTCATAAAATACACCCAAACCAAATATAAAAATGAGCCGTTTAGCTTACAAACCTCTATTTACTGGCGATTATAGAGGTTTTTTGATGTCGGTTGATTTCTAAACGAAACGTAAAAAGCAAGTTTGGCAAGAATTTTAGGTTGTAAGTGGAAGAATATCGAAAAAATTAAATGAATCGGATTTCTTATAATGTCTGATCAAAAATTTGATTCATCAATACTTTTAGTAATTGTAGATAAGTAGGTTGGCGTTGAAAATTGTCCTTATGGCAAGGCAAAAGGCAAGAGGCAAGAGTGAAGAGGGTTTGGGCGATTTTACGTTTCTTTACACAGTTTGGTTTTATTGTGTTCACCTACTTACATCTGTTTTCATCTCGGCTTTGTTGAGTAAAAATAATTCTCTATTTCTTGGCTAATATGACATAATCATCTAATACATAGTGTGATTCATACTTTTGACTGAAATACTTTTTAAGTAACCGAGTCATATATAGTTGCTTAGGTAATTCATCTTGAGCAAATTTGGCAAACTCAGAAATAGCTAAAGGTTTTCTTAAACCCGTTGCATTTATATATTTATACCAAACTAATTCTAATCCAAGTTCTTCTACAAACTTATATACTATATTTTTTTCCTGTTCTTTATCTTCAACTTGATAAATATTGTAAGCCTTGAATAGCTTCTTGTCTTGGATAATTAAGAGTACATACCCCTGATTATTTAAGCTTTCAGAAAATATTTCTTTATATATATTATTAGCTTGAATTCTTTTGGTATTATCTGCGAAAAAACAATGAGAAATAACGATGAAATCAAAAAAGTTTTTGGGAATATTCCTAGATTTCGCATCCCATAAAAAGATGTCAGAACTAACAAAACGAAAGTAATTATTTAGAGGATTTAGTTGCGACTCGATATATTTACGCCAAAATTGAAGTCCTCGATACTGGAAAGCGGCTTGTTTTTCTAAAGAATAGTAAGATATGTGCATTTGGGGAATATCAAAAAAGCTGCTACAACTTTGGAGAAATAAAGCCAAACCATAAGCTGTTGTTCCCGGTCCAGCAGCGATATCAAGAATATTCAATTTAGTTGGTAACAACCCATCTTGGTAAATTAAAAACCAGGCTAAATAGAGACAATAGACATTTTCTAAAAAATATTTCATAAAATAGACATGAGGAGTCAGACTAAAACGGTAGTCTGGATCTTGTCCCATTTTTAAGCTAGTAATATCCTCAACAGCGTCTTCTAATTTAATTGCTAATTGTTGATCAGAAATTTTACTAAATTCTTCTTGAAGATATTCCACTAGTTTAACTTCAAAATTATCAAATATACTCTCATCAATTCCTGTTGCTTGGAGTTTATATTCATCATGATCCACTAATTTAAAAGCTTGATATATAAACTTAATAAATTCTGCATTTGGATTTAATAACAGATGAGATTTTGATTCTTTTGCTGCTGTTATTTGGTTTCTTAAATTTGCAGTTTCGTGTTTATTTTCCTGTAAATTTCGTTCAAGTTGCAGTTTATCCCTAAATAGTTTCTCTAACCATGAAAAACTTGCTCCCGATTTTTGAATCTCTTGCAAAATTTGTACAGCACTTCGGGTATCACCACGCTGTAATGCTGATTTAAATTGCTGACTTCTCCACCAATTAATAATAAAATTACTCATAACCAAACCCGTCTTTTCCTTCTTTTATTTCTACACCCGGAAGCTGAGAGACTAACTTTTCTTTAAATCTCTGATAACTAAACCTCTCAGAATTATACCACCAAGCATACTTTTGTTTAATTTCTTCAGCTTCTTGACGAGTTCCGGCGACAAGAGAACGATTATTGTGAGGATGAAAATCTTGAATTACTACTCTATCTGCAATAGCTAATTTTTCAATAAAAGCATCTTCATCTATTACTAATGTTGGTAATAAAGGTGTAATTGTAATAGAAATTTTAGGAATAAAACCTTTAAAAATATCAATACTTCGTCTAATTTTAGTAATAGCATTTAATCTGGCTTTAATACTAGGAGAACGGGGTTCAAAGTCTCTTCTTACAGCTTCGCTACCTGTGGGAATGCTCATATTAATTCGCAATCGTTGAAACCTTTGTAAATAATCAATATCTCTAGTAATAATGGGACTGCGAGTTTGAATTACTAAATTTGGCCGATAATCAAGCATTACTTCTAATAAACTGCGAGTTAATTGATGTTTAGACTCCAAAGGTTGATAAGGATCTGTGACACTACTCATGTAAATTCTGGGAGGTTGCTTGGGATTTTTCCGATACCAAGTTTCTAATTCTTTTGCTAAAATTTCCGCAGCATTTTCTTTATAAATTACCCATTTACCCCAGTCTTGGCGCATTTGAGAATTAGGGCTAAATGCAGCAGCATAGCAATAACTACAGCCATATTGACAACCCCGATAAGGATTGAGGGTAAAGTCATAAGCAGCAATAAACCCAGTGGCTTTTGTTAGCAGTGATTTAGCATTTTGAGCGTAAACTGTAGTATCTCCAAATTTTTCGCGCACGCATTTTGTAGGAGTTTCGTCGCTATAACCTTCATACCTTGGTTTCGCCATATTTTAATATGTTATTTACTTGATAGATCCTAAAAATGCTATTGAATACATTTAAATATAAGCACTGCTGATACACAAACGTATATTCACGTATTTTTCCGTTTTTTTCTAAACATAGAGAAAATAGTAATTTAAAATTAGGAATGTTATCTAAAACTCATAGTTTTATGTTTAAGTATGCTTTAAATAAAGAATTTAACTGAAATTTTACTCCCTCTTCCCCTAACACTTTTTCTACTAAACACCGTCGTGTTAAAGATTGTATAATTTGCAAGAATCTAGCATTTGATAATTCAATATTAGCAGGTTTTTGGAAAATATCTATAGGTTCATTTTGTGTTGCTAACCAGTTGATAACCTTATTTTCTAATTCTGATAAACGTTCTAAATGATTTTCTAAAAGTGCTTCTATATCTCCTAAAAATAGATCATCATTATCTCTTAAAAATAGGGATACTTTACCATTAAAAAATTCTCTTATAGTTAATATAATGATATTTAACCAACCAGGATGACCTTGATAAATTCTTATTAATTCGTCCCATTTATCTTCATCTTTTAAGCCTTTCTCTCTCAATATTGCTTTAGCATCTTCTCCTAATCTTTGAAGATATAATGTTTTTGTGTGTTTGTTTTGAATTTCTAAAGTTTCTATATCTGGGGGTTTTGCTGAACTAATTAAAATTAAACAACTTTGATGAGATGATGTGGCAATTTGTTGAAAAAATTTACTATAATCCTTGTATTCTGTTAAATATTGACCTGCTAAGTTACCAAATTGAAAAATATTATCCACATCATCAATGATTACTAAACAACGAGATGAACTAAAATAATCTATGATTTCAGGTAATGGGTTTTGTGATTGAGAAAAAAATTGTTTAAGTTCATTTTTAAGAGTTATCAGTTGAGGCAGATTATCAAGACTGCGATAAATAATATAATCAAATTCTGTTTTAATTTCTGATATTAATTTCAGAGTTAAAGCGGTTTTACCAATTCCACTTAATCCATAAATTGTTATTAGTCTAGTTTTATTTTCTAATATCCATTCTTTTAGGGTAGCAATTTCTGAAGTGCGTCCATAATTATAGTTTAATTCCGGTGCTTTTGTTAAGTCAATTATTGGGGTTTGATATTTGGGTTGAGGAGGTTTAAAATGCTCTTGTTTATTATTTATAATTGGTAAAGACTTATCACAAATATTAATATTTCCTTGAGCATTAACTTGCACATCAAAATTATCCCTTTGAGAAACACGATATTTCTTTTCTACTCTAGAACGAAAATTATCCTTATTCAGGTCTTCTCCTAATGATTGTCCTAGTTTTTTCCATAATTTAGCCGCTTCTTTTTTGATATGAGATTCACTGCAATTATTAAATCCTACAGCTATTTGCCAATATTTCTGACCTTGCCAAACACCTTTGAGAATTGCTTCCTCTACAGGAGTCAGATTTTCACTAGTCGTCTCAAAAATTAAATTATCAGCGTATTGTAAAATATCCTCAATATTATTCATCTGTAGTTACCTCATGATATTTGAAATACTATATTATACTAAATTCTACTATATTTGTGTTAAATTTTGTCTAAATTGTGTACTAAATCCTACTTTAGTGTAAAAAAAAGTCAGGCACTATTGTAAAATATTAAATACAAGCAAACAATTCTAAAACAGTTTATTTACTTAAAAAATCATTGTAATACCACTATGAAAAAAATACTCAAAGGTCGGCGACCATTTTTATTTTCTTTTTTCTTAACTATTTTTTTAATTTTCTTAATGGTGTTAACTAGCTCCCCTATGTTTAAAAATGGACAGTTAATCTCACTAGCAGAAACACTCATCAAAAATCCAAGTTTCCTTCCGAGTATTAATCTATGGGTTGTTCCTCCTAAATTTGATAGTGCTAACAATTTTTCTGATGGATTAGCAGTAGTATTGATCAATGGAAAAATAGGTTATGTTGACAAACAAGGTAAGCAAGTTATACCTGCTAAATTTGATTGTGGAAACGAATTTTCAGAAGGACTTGCAGCAGTCAACATGGGAGGAACATTTAGCATTGAAAATAATGGTTGTATACCGGGTGTAGGTAAATGGGGTTATATTAATAAACAAGGTGAAGTAGTTATTCCTATACAATTTGATCATGCTTCAAGCTTTACTGAAGAAATGGGTAGAGTAAAGATAGGTGATAAATGGGGTTTTATTAGCAAAGAAGGTAAACAAATCATTCCAGCAAATTTTGATCGTGTACTTCCTTTTAACGAAGGACTTGCGGCGGTCAATATTGGAGCTACATCAGGTTTTAGTCCGGGACCAAATGTAGGTGGTAAATGGGGTTTTATTGATAGGCAAGGCAAACAAATTATTCCAATTGAATTTGGTCAAACTACTTCTTTTTATGAAGGTTTAGCTTCAGTTATTGAACAAAAAACAGATGGTACTTTCTTAGATCCATTTGGTCTTGGTGGTAAAATTGGGTTTCTTAATAAGGAAGGTAAACTCATTATTCCATACCAATTTGATGAAAGGATGATAGCAGGAGTTAATCAGGTATTTTTCGAGGGACTAGCAGGAGTATTAGTTAATTGGAAATGGGGCTTTATTAATCATCAAGGAACATTGCTTATTCCTCCTCAATTTGAGAATATTATTGTTTTTAGAGAAGGATTAGCACCAGTTCAAATTAATGGTAAATGGGGTTTTATAGATAAAGTGGGACGATTTATTATTTCTCCTAAGTTTGATTTTGCTGCTACTTTTAAAGAAGGTTTGGCTCCTGTAAGAATTGGTGATAAATATCGCTATATAAATAAACAGGATAAGGAAGTTATTAGTCCTCAATTTGATTATGCTGATAGATTTAACGAAGGATTAGCAGCAGTACAAGTTAATGGTAAATGGGGTTATATTCGTAATCCTCTACAAAAATATTAGTTGTAGGTATGTTGGATAAAATGGCTCTACATATCATTAAAAATCCCATGATATTGATTCCGTTTTACCCAACGATTTGCTATGATAAAACTAACTAAACTTCTATTATAGCAAATCTTATGCCATCACCTAAGATTATTGAACTTGAACAAATATTACAAACTTACTCCATTGAAGATAAACAATGGTTATTACAACAGTTAATTCAACAACTGGGATTAAATCATCAAGAAAAACCACCAGTAAATTATCAACAACAAGCAAAAGACATTATTGCAGAAACTATCAGTGAAGTTTTAGCTTTATCCAACGACTGCGAAGAGGAAGTTTGGCAAAAATTTTATGCAGCCAGTGGAAGAATATCGGCAAAGTTAAATGAATCGGATTTATTATAATGTCTTTTCAAAAATTTGATTCACCACTACCTTTAGTTATTGTAGATACATCTGTTTTCATCTCAGCTTTATTGAGTAAAAACCCAAATAGTGCGCCTTGTAAAATTATTATATACTGGCGAGAAGGTAGATTTAACCTAGTAATTTCTCCACAACTATTAGAGGAATTAGTTGAAAAATTATTAGCAAAAAATATTGATAAGACTGATATTAAAGATATTTTAACAGCCATTTTTTATACGGCAATTAAAATTCAAGGTACTTATCAAGCGACAATCTTGGATAATATTGATCCTAATGATAATATGTTTTTAGCCGCAGCTTATGAAGTTAGTGCTGATTATTTAGTTTCTCTTGATAAAAAACATATTCTGCCATTAAAACATTATCACGGAACACAAATTTTATCACCAGATTTATTTATCAGGATATTAGATAAATAAAATCAGTATATTGTATGTTGTGTAAAATTTTATCAAGAGCATTTTGAATAATATTAGTATCTAATAAATAACCCATTTAACCTCGTTTTACAGATTTATCAAAAATTTGCATTTGCTCTGGAGTCAAATCATTAAAGAAGTTAAATTTTACGCAACTAAAGAAATACGCTCTTCTCCTTTTTCAAGAATAAGACGATAACCACAAGATTGAACTATCTGTAAAAAATTACTAATGTTCATATCTTTTTGCTGACCAGAACAAATATCTTGAATAACAGCAGGAGAAATATTAACTTCTTCGGCTAATTGAGCAATGGATATATGATCATTCTCCATAATAGAGATTAACAACTCAGATAGTAAAAATTCCTGATATCCTGATGTAAATTTATCTTTAAAATCGGGGTTTTGCATCATTCTATCAAGAGTTGATAGTTGTTCAATTTTCTTCATAATATCCTCCTTTTTGGTTACGTTTAATATAATCATTCATATAGTTGATAGCTTTTTCTTTCTGGTTTTTTGGTAATTCTTTCAGTAAAATGGTGAAAAATCTCTGAAATGACATAATAATATTCATTCTGTCCGAATATAGTAATATTAGTTAATGGTAAAATTCTACTATCGGGGCATGACAGACGAAAATGGTAAGCCCAAAATTGGTCGAAGTGCCAGACAATTAGGAGTTAGACTGGGTGATATTGATATAAATATTAAGCGAATGCCCGTAGATAGTCTAGATGAGCAAGGCTATTTATTACCAGAGTCAGAGCGTGAGTTTCAAGGTGAGCTTATTGATGTTGCCATTGTAAATACAGGGGGAATGTCCGTTTCCCTTTCCATTGAAGCTTTACCAGCACCTCGCAAACCTGCTAAATTTGGTGGATATGGAAAAGATCCCCTATGGCAAATTGATGATAGTAACATCACTGGAGATTTACAAGCTGTTCAGGATAGCCCAACCCACGTTAGCATTTCGCCAAGAATTACAATGTTACTAGAAAGGTACGAATTAGCCTTGGCAAACACCCAAGATTATTGGGAAAGAATTGATTAGAACTAAATAGGAGGTAGGTATGGCATGGATATTTAGTTTATCAGCAGAGTGTGGCTCTGATGAAAGCAGTGCTAAGGAATTTGCTCAATATTTTACGGCGAAACCATGTATGTTCTCTAACCCATGGCCATATTGTGCAGACACTTTTCAAGATAGTGAAAAAAATTGGTGGTGTCGGGTTTACCTAAATCATCTTAGTAAAGTAGGAATAAACAACACCGAAAGTGCTTTCTCAATGACAAATTTAGGTCTAACACTCTATAGAAATCTACTGTCTTCTCCTCCGTTTCGTTATGCTTTAGTTGGTGTAGAAGTTGATGAATTTAGAACCTATAGTGAACTGATTGAAGATTTGCCTAATTTATCTATTCCAGGATTAGTTTTAGCCAAAACAATTGAGCAGGAAGTAGAAACATTACCAATTTTCCAAGCATTTGGTTCTAGTTATGTTTGGCAACCTTATCAGGGAGAAGTTTACAATCCATTAATGGTATCCCCGGACTTAAAAAGTAAACTTGATGAAATTTTATCTATAAGTTGAATTAAAACTCAATATTCTCTCCGTGCCTCTGCGCCTCTGCGTGAGACAAAAAAACAGCCGCCCCCTTACGGAAGCGGCCATTATTCAAACTAGGAAAACTACTAAAAGATTTTAGTAATCGTAATCTCCACCCATACCAGCGCCAGCAGCAGGAGCGCCATCTTTAGGTTCGGGCTTGTCAACAATGATACATTCAGTTGTCAACACCATACCAGCGATAGAAGCAGCGTTTTGCAAAGCAGAACGAGTTACCTTAGCGGGGTCAACAATACCAGCTTCCAACATATCAACGAATTCGTTGGTAGAAGCATTGAAACCAATGTTGAAATCCTTCTCTTTCACTCTTTCCGCAATTACGGCACCGTTTTGACCAGCGTTTTCTGCAATTCTCTTCAGAGGAGCAGGTAAAGCACGAACGACGATTAAAGCACCTGTCAACTCTTCATCTTTGAGGTGGCTGTGCGCCCAAACTTCCAATTGAGGAGCGAGGTGAGCCAAGGTTGTACCACCACCGGGAACAATACCTTCTTCTACAGCAGCCTTGGTAGCGTTGATAGCATCTTCCAAGCGCAGCTTCTTGTCCTTCATTTCGGTTTCGGTAGCTGCACCAACTTTAACTACAGCGACACCACCGGACAATTTAGCCAAACGTTCTTGCAGTTTTTCTTTGTCGTAGGAAGATTCGGTTTCATCCATCTGACGACGGATTTGTTCGCAACGAGCCTTCACAGCAGCTTCATTACCTTCAGCAACAATTGTGGTGCTGTCTTTGGTAATGGTGATGCGACGAGCTTTACCTAAGCTTTCTAGTTTGGTTGTATCTAGTTTCAATCCAGCGTCTTCGGTGACAAGTTGACCACCAGTTAAGACAGCGATATCTTCTAGCATAGCTTTACGGCGATCGCCAAAACCAGGAGCTTTCACAGCAGCCACGTTAAGGACACCGCGTAAACGGTTAACTACCAAAGTCGCCAAAGCTTCTTTTTCAATGTCTTCAGCAATAATTACCAAAGGACGACCGGAACGAGCTACTTGTTCGAGTACAGGAACTAAATCTTGTACCAAAGCAATTTTCTTGTCAGTTAACAAGATATAAGGCTCATCAAAAACGGTTTCCATCCGTTCTGCATCGGTAGCGAAGTAAGGGGAAATATAACCCTTATCAAAGCGCATACCTTCGGTGATTTCCAATTCGGTGGTCATAGACTTCCCTTCTTCTAGGGAAATTACGCCTTCTTTACCCACCTTGTCCATAGCTTGAGCAATCATGCTACCGACTTCTTCGTCGTTACCAGCAGAAATTGCCGCAACTTGAGCGATCGCCTTAGAATCTTCTACAGGGCGAGCGTGTTCAGCAATTTTTTCGACTAAAAACGCAGATGCTTTATCAATACCGCGCTTCAATAAAATTGCATTAGCACCAGCCGCAACGTTCCGCAAGCCTTCTTTAACGATAGCGTGAGCCAAAACGGTAGCTGTGGTTGTACCATCACCAGCAGCGTCATTGGTTTTAGAAGCAGCTTGACGAATTAGAGCTACACCAGTATTTTCGATGTGGTCTTCTAATTCAATTTCTTTAGCGATGGTGACACCATCATTCACGATTTGTGGTGCGCCGAATTTCTTCTCTAGAACCACGTTACGACCCTTTGGACCAAGGGTAACAGCTACAGCTTCAGCGAGAATATCAATACCACGCTCTAGAGCGCGACGGGCGTTTTCGTTGTAAATAATGCGCTTTGCCATAATAAGTCTAAATCCCGGTGGTAAATTAATTAAATTTTGCGAAGAATTGGTGAATGGTGAGCAGGTAATTAGGAAAACTCCTTACCCATCACCCAGTCCCAATTAGTTAACGATCGCTAAAATGTCTTTTTCAGAAAGGAGTACATATTCATCTGTACCCAGCTTGATATCAGTGCCAGCGTACTTGGAGTACAACACTTTATCGCCAACATTAATATCCATTGTTTGACGAGTACCGTCGTCATTGCGCTTGCCAGGACCAACAGCGGCGATTTCGCCTACTTGGGGTTTTTCCTGGGCATTATCGGGCAAATACAAACCGCCTGCGGTTTTTTCTTGGGGGGCGCTCACTTTGATGAAAACGCGATCGCCCAGGGGCTTAACGGTGGAAACGCTTAGAGATACAGCTGCCATACAAAATTTCTTGCTAAATTAGCACTCTCGACTCATGAGTGCTAATCTAGCTTTATCTATGACCCAATAGCAATCATGGCTTGTGTACGGGTTTCCGAACTAAGATTAGGGTGGCGATACTTAAGTGCAAATATCCAATTATTTTAGTTGTCAGGGTTTGTTGCGTAAGTAATGAATATTTTGATATGGACAACTTTATTTGCAAACTTGGGAAATTGTTATAGAACTGTAATCAGGGATCTACTCAATGAGTAACATCACAATGATCCACAAACAGTTTTTTCATCCCTAAAACTACTAGGGAACAGGGAACAGGGAACAGGGAACAGGGAACAGGGAACAGGGAACAGGGAACAGGGAACAGGGAACAGGGAACAGGGAACATTACCAATTACCAATTACCCATTACCCAAAACAGATAAATGCTCAATTCTGTTATAAATCGGCTAGTCTAGAACTTGGTAATGTTGTTAACAAGGACTGGGAGAGCGATCAACCCATCAGTTAACACATAGTTATTCCATAGGCATCTTCACAGCCCAAGTCAAAAACTTGCGTGTTTGTTGTTCTAGAACGATAATAGTAGTTTACCTAGATGGGGTCTGGTATCGCCAATTAAATCCAGAAGTCATTAGAGTAGGTCATCCAAGACCAGTAGATTGGCAACGAGTATGGTGAAGAAATCTATATTTTTAACCCATACTTGTCCAAAAGATTCCCCGGTTGATTTTGAACCTCTAAATAGAGGCTTCACATCCGAAGGATAAGTAAAGCAGCAGTATACCAATGAAAGCGCGGGCGAGTTTTGAGCTAGGGTCATCTTGAAAAATACTGACTTGTGATTATTCACAATGACAATAATTTTATCAGGGTTTTCAGCCTGCAACTTTCAAATGGATCTATAATAGCGCATTATAAAGACTACTGCTATACGTATCCTTACTAGACTTTTTCCATTCACTTGCAAGTCTGTTGAAAGTAACTAACACTTTTAAGACTTCGGGGAGTTAAAGTAAGTTAAGTGGGAAAAAAGACAACATCCGAAGTCATCCAACATACGGGATAACTATATCAATACCTTAATGGATCGAAGCGCAAGAAGTGCCACTGTTATGAAAGAACCCAGCATGAAAGACCACAAACGACTTCTACTTATTGATGATGACCCTAACCTCATCTTGCTGGTGAAGGATTACTTAGAGTTTCGGGGCTACGAAGTCATCACGGCTGCAAATGGCAGAGAAGCTCTGGATCTTCTACAAACCGAAGTTCCAGATATGATCATCTGTGACGTGATGATGCCGGAAATGGACGGATACACTTTTGTCGAAGAAGTCCGCAAGACTGAACGAACTAGTTGGATTCCCGTTCTTTTCCTCTCAGCTAAAGGTCAAAGTGCAGACCGAGTTAAGGGGTTAAATAAAGGTGCTGACGTATATATGATCAAGCCCTTTGAACCTGAAGAACTCGTAGCACAAGTAGAATCCTCACTCAAGCAAACTGTGCGTTGGAAAGAACATCAAACCAAGGGTGGGGACAGCGGTTCTCGCATCCAAGTTCCTTTCGATGTCCAGTTAACCCCAACGGAACTGAAAGTAGTCCAGTTTGTCGCTAGGGGTTTAGCAAACCGCGAAATCGCTGAAGAATTAAATGTCAGTCAGCGAACTGTTGAAAGCCATGTGTCCAATATGTTGGGCAAAACCAATCTCCACAACCGTACTGAATTAGCACGTTGGGCGATTGAAAATCAAATGGCTTAAACAATTTTAGATTTTGGATTTTGGATTTTGGATGATTTATCTAAGGTCTAAAGTCCAAAATTTCTGATTTTGGATTGGGGAAAATTACGCTGGAGGCGGAAAATCTACATCTTCATAAAGTTGCCTCATTGTTCCTGCAAAGTTAATGCTGTGTAATTGAAATGAAGTTTCTTGTCCCACATAAAACTGTAATACCCAAAATCCATCTTCATTGCGGCGGAAACATTCAACTCTCGGTTTTTTCGTATTAATTAAAATATATTCTTGTAAAGTTTCTATAGTTTGATAATCAGCGAATTTGTCACCTCGATCAAATCTTTCGGTAGAATCAGATAAAACTTCGATTATTAAACAAGGAAATCTTTTATATCCTAGTGTTTCTTGATCACGGTTATCGCAAGTTACCATAATATCAGGATAAAAAAATCTATTTAAAGATTCAATTCTGGCTTTCATATCAGAAATATATACTCGACAACCAGAACCACGCACATGATTACGCAGTAGTGCAAACAAGTTTCCAGCAATGGTAACATGAGCATCTAATGCGCCAGCCATTGCGTAAATATATCCATCAATATATTCATGCTTGACGGGGCTGTTTTCTTCTAATTCTAAATATTCTTCTGGAGTGATGTAGATTTGGGGAGAAGCAACCATATTTAAAACCTCACAAATTAAGATGTAGGCTTAACACTTGCTATAGCAGTTATTGGTTGGATGAAATACAATCGAGGGCGCAGTCCCTGCGCCCCTACAGGGTTTTCGATTTACTGACTGTATCTCATTCGAGTGCATACCGCCATATTGATACTAAGTTAGGCATCTACAATAAATTATAGAACTAAAAAATTAGTTTAATCAAATCAAGTTGCAAAATTAAATTGAAAGTGGTTTTACCAAAAAACTAATAGTTCTCGTTGCTGCCATAAAATTAGCATTCCACTGAACAGAACAAAGGAGATAACCAGTCGCCGGAATTGTTTTTCAGTGATTTTTTGGAGAACTAAATGTCCTAACCAGTTACCAGGTATAGCAGCTAAACCCAGGACAATTCCATAACCAATATATGGCAGTTTGAACGCGCCAAGAAAACCATAGACAAAGATTTTAACGATGTGAACAATCACTCGATTTGTTGCCTGAGTTGCTAGTAATTCTTCTTTTTGTAAGCCATAGTTAATATAAAGAGGAGCTAATACAGGCCCCATACTCCCTATCAAACCTGATAAAAAAGCATAAACAAAACCTGCTGGAAGAAAATACCAAGCTTTGACTGTGAAAGATTTTTCTTCATTTTTAAAAAAGTAACTAGCAGCCGAAAAAATCAGAAATATAGCAACTAAAATACTTAACCAATCTAATTTAAGTTTTGTCAGTGTAAAAGCTCCCAAAATTCCGCCAAAAATTGCTCCGGGTAACTCCCATTTAACAACATCCCAATTAATTTTTTGCCAATACACAAATACTCTTTCACTGTTTCCAAATAGCCCACTAATAGTAATTACGGGAGCAATAGCTACAGCCCCTAGAAATATACCTACAATGGGCATAAGGATTAATGCACTTCCACCACCTGCTAGTAAACTGACAAACCATCCTACAATTCCAGCTAATGCTAACCAAAATATTGTCATAAATATTGAATAATATGTTAAACCGAATAAATCAGGCGCTTGATTTTTACTCTACCCTATAAATGATTGATAACTCTCAGACAATACAGGGTTGGCATGGTCAACTTAACTTAGTTTACGGTCATCGCCGAGATTCCACTCAGTTAATTTATAACCACCATCAAGCCCCATTAAAGGTACAACGCCCCTTTTACCCGGAAGGACAAGGAATTTGCCATAGTGTGATTTTACACACTGCTGGGGGCATTGTGGGGGGCGATCGCCTATCCTCTCATATTCACCTCCAACCCTATACAAACGCCTTGATTACTACAGCCGCTGCTGGTAAAATATATCGCAGTAATGGCTTACAAGCAAGACAAACCGTAAATATCCAAGTTGATGCTCATGCTTGTTTAGAATATTTGCCCCAAGAAACAATTTTATTTAATGGAGCAATTTACCGCCAAGATTTGCGGGTAGAATTAGCTCCAGGTGCGAGTTATTTAGGCTGGGAAATTACGAGATTTGGTAGAAGTGCTAGGGGCGAAAAGTTTTTAGAGGGAGAGATGCGATCGCACACGGAAATCTGGCAAAATGATATTCCCTTATGGATTGATAGACAAATCGTTCCCGGTAACGAAAAAGTATTTCACAGTCCTCATGGTTTAAGAGAACATCCCGTTGTTGGTAGTTTTATTTGTGTTGGTTTTCCTCTATCTCCAGAAATCATCAACCAAGCACGTTCTTTAATTATTCAAAACTCTGATGCTGGGGTAACTCGCTTACAACATGGATTTTTGTGCCGATATCGTGGTAATTCTACATCTGAAGTCAGGAGTTGGTTTACAAATATTTGGCAAATGTTACGAGTATCTTGTCTAAATCGTGGTAATTGTATTCCTAGAGTCTGGCAAATTTAAACGAACCACAGAGACGCAGAGAACGCAGAGGAGAGAACAATGCAGCTTACACCCCAAGAAAAAGATAAATTATTAATTTTTACTGCTGCTTTAGTAGCGGAGAGAAGGAAAAATAGAGGTTTAAAATTGAATTATCCTGAAGCAGTCGCTTTTATTTCTGCTGCTATTTTGGAAGGTGCAAGAGATGGTCAAACTGTGGCAGATTTAATGAGTTATGGCACGACTTTATTAACTCGTGATGATGTCATGGAAGGTGTACCAGAAATGATTCATGATGTTCAAGTAGAAGCCACATTTCCTGATGGTACAAAGTTGGTAACTGTACATAATCCGATTCGTTAGAAAAGATTAAAATAGGAGAAGGTACAAATCTAGGAAAAACAATATGAGATTAAAATCAGTTAATATTCAAGGTTATCGTCCTTTTAGAAATTTTGAAGCACAGTTACAACCACTAGAAATTATTGTTGGTGCTAATGGTGCTGGTAAATCAAGTTTGTTTGAATTTCTCAAATTTTTGCGAGATAGTCTTTATCAAGATATCCCTCCAGAAATTATTTCTGGTTCTATTGGTCAGCAGATTTTTCATATTCCAGGACTAGCTAAGTTCCAATGGGACATTGAAATTGATACAGGTCTTCCAACTGGTATTAGATATCTAGGAGAACTTATGGGTCCGGTTGGTCGAACTCAAGTTTCCTACGAAAGAGTAGAATCATCTCAACCTTTTAGTGATAGATACAGTAGTCCATACATATATATGGATATTCAAGGTAATAAAGGTGTAATTAGAGAACCTGGAGAAACAGGATTTACAACATTAACATCAGATAAATTAACACAGGATATTGCTTTAAAGCGTTCTAATCAACTAACGCTAAATGCAATGACAAATCCATCACTGGAAGCATTATATAACTTACGTGAATATATTCGTGATTGGAGATTTTATAGTTCCTTCAATATAGCAAGTCAGAAAATTCGTCAATCAGTTCCCATTGAACAAGAACCGATTTTACATGAAAATGCAGGTAATTTAAGTTCAGTTCTTTTTTCCTTAATGACTGAACATCGTCCAGCATTTGATGAATTACAACAACATTTACGTTCTGTAATTCCTGGTTTTAAAGGTTTAACAGTAAAAGCACGTGGTGGACCAGGAGAAGTGATCGCTTTTTGGCGAGAATCAGGTGTTGATGATGAGTTAAGTCTTGCTGATTTATCAGATGGAATTTTGCGTTTGATTTGCTGGATTTGTTTATGTGTACACCCAAATCCACCATCTTTAATATGTATTGATGAACCGGATCAAGGTGTTCATCCTCGGACATTACCTGTTTTGGCTGCTTTATTTGAAAAAGCCTCTGAACGCACTCAAATTTTATTAGCAACGCATTCGTCTTATTTTCTCACACAATTTGCTATTTCGCAAATTGCCGTACTCAGAAAAGAAAAAGGGGAAGCAAAATTTATTAAACCTGGAAATTCTCCGGTATTAATTGATATGCTTGATGATTTTGGTGCAGATGAATTAGAACAATTACACCGTAGCGATGAATTAGAGAGACTTCCATGAGAGTTGAAATTTATGTAGAGGGGACATCTGATAAATATGCAATGGAGGCACTATTAGCACCTTTAATTGACCAGAAATTACAGCAAGGTATTAGTATCAAATTTTTTGCAGTTAAGGGAAATGATAATGATAAAGGAGGAGATGCTAAGAAAGATTTATTAACAAAGACACCAACTAAAGCAGTCAATATTATCTGCAATCAGCCAGATTCAATTGTGGTAATTATGCCAGACCTATATCCCAAAAATAAAGGCTTTGAACATGAAACAATTGAAGAACTAGAAAATGGGATTTCAAATACGTTCAATCAGGTATTAGAGTCTAAAGGAATTAATGATAATCGCTTAAAAGAGCGTTTTCGAGTTTTTTGCTTTAAACATGATTTAGAATCCTTAATTTTAGCTGCTGAATCCCAATTAATAACTGTACTGGGCGTGAACTCTCTTTCTGTAACATGGACAAAACCAGTTGAGGAACAAAATCACAATATTCCCCCGAAAGATATTGTAGAAAAAATTTTTCGAGAATGTGGTAAAAAATATAAAGGTTCTGTGGATGCACGCAGAATATTAGAAAGTGCAAGATATCAAGATATAGCCGAACTATGCCCTCAAGCTTTCAGACCGTTTGTAGAGTTTTTAGAAAACCTTTAAAGTAGGAAAAAATTATGATCCCTGGAGAAATTATTACCCCCATAGGTGAAATAGAACTGAATGCAGGTCGTCCAACTACCAAAATAATAGTGGCAAATACAGGAGACAGACCAATTCAAATAGGATCACACTTTCACTTTTACGAAGTCAATAACGCGTTAAACTTCCATAGAGAAAAAACACGAGGAATGCGATTAGATATTCCCGCCGGCACAGCCGTCAGATTTGAACCAGGAGACGAAAAAGAAGTTACTCTAGTTCCTCTCGTTGGTACAGGCCAAATTTACGGCTTCAACAACAAAATTGACGGAAACCTCTAAAATTCTCTCTTTCCCTCTGCGTCTAAAGCGTGATAAAAAAAGGATAAAAATATGCCCTACAAAATGAACCGCCAAGCCTACGCCGATACCTTCGGACCAACAGTAGGAGACAGAATTAGATTAGCCGACACAGAACTATTTATAGAAGTAGAAAGAGACTTTACAACCTACGGTGACGAAGTGAAATTTGGTGGGGGAAAAGTCATTAGAGATGGGATGGGACAATCCCCAATTTCTAATCATGATGGTGCAGTAGATTTAGTTATTACTAATGCTTTAATTCTCGATTGGTGGGGAATTGTCAAAGCAGATATTGGCATTAAAGACGGCAAAATTTATAAAATTGGTAAAGCCGGCAATCCCTATATTCAAGACAATATAGATATTATTATTGGACCGGGAACAGAAGCTTTAGCCGGTGAAGGAATGATTCTCACTGCGGGGGGAATAGATACCCACATCCATTTTATCTGTCCCCAACAAATTGAAGTCGCTATTGCTTCCGGTATTACTACCATGATTGGTGGTGGGACAGGCCCAGCTACGGGAACAAATGCCACAACTTGTACCCCTGGACCCTGGAATATGTACCGAATGTTGCAAGCTGCTGACGCTTTCCCTGTTAACTTAGGATTTCTGGGCAAAGGTAACACCAGTCAACCCCAAGGACTGATAGAACAAATCGAAGCCGGGGCAATGGGATTGAAACTCCATGAAGATTGGGGAACAAATCCAGCCACAATTGATACTTGTTTAACCGTTGCTGATGAATATGATGTGCAAGTAGCAATTCATACTGATACTCTAAACGAAGCCGGCTTTGTGGAAGATACAATTGCCGCTTTTAAGCATCGTGCTATTCACACCTACCATACAGAAGGGGCTGGAGGAGGACACGCACCAGATATTATTAAGGTTTGTGGACAAAGTAACGTTTTGCCATCTTCTACTAATCCTACCCGTCCTTACACTGTCAATACTCTAGATGAACATTTAGATATGTTGATGGTATGTCATCACTTAGATGCAGCTATTCCTGAAGATGTATCTTTTGCTGAATCCCGTATCCGTCGAGAAACGATCGCTGCGGAAGACATTCTTCACGATTTAGGCGCGTTTAGTATGATTGCTTCCGACTCCCAAGCAATGGGGCGTGTCGGTGAGGTAATCATTCGGACTTGGCAAACGGCACATAAAATGAAGGTGCAAAGGGGAAGCCTTGCTGGTGATAGTCATGCCGATAATTTACGAGCCAAACGTTATGTTGCTAAATATACAATTAATCCGGCAATCACTCATGGTATTTCTGAATATGTGGGGTCAGTAGAAGCGGGAAAATTAGCCGATTTGTGTTTGTGGAAACCTGCTTTTTTTGGTGTCAAACCGGAAATTGTGATTAAAGGTGGCATGATTGCTTGGTCACAGATGGGTGACGCTAATGCTAGTATTCCCACACCCCAACCTGTATATATGCGACCGATGTTTGGCAGTTTTGCGGGTGCTAGAAATGCGACATCATTAACTTTTGTGTCTCAAGCTGCTTTGTCCAGAGAAATTCCTCAACAATTAAAACTAGGGAAATTAGCGATCGCAGTTTCAGGAACTCGTCAAATCACTAAGCGAGATATGAAATTAAATGATGCTTTACCCGAAATCGAAGTAGATCCAGAAACCTACGAAGTTCGCGCAGATGGTGAATTATTAACTTGTGAACCAGCAACCATTTTACCAATGGCACAAAGATACTTTCTGTTTTAGAAACCCTCCAGATTGAGAATTATTTTATTTCCCAAATTTTGAGTTCCTAATCAACATTTAAGATATCACCGCTGATAATCTAAGTAGGTGAACACAATAAAAATTGGTGTCAACTTAAGCTACAGATAGATAGGTTATTTGTTTGGCTGACAGCCCCGCCCAGAAACGCCACGCTATCATTCCCAGGCGGGTTTTACGGGAATATTCGGTAAGCATAAAGCTCAGTGGCTAAAGCCGCTGAGAGTGTCCTTATTTGAGAATAGGGCGATCGCCTCATCAGTTGCTTGTTTAAGATTCCGAAAACAGACAATATTTCCCTGAGAGTGTCAATAGGTATTTTGGGTTGAGAAAGTCATCAGGTTCGCAACTTAATCAATTGTCCGAGATTTCCACGGTAATGGATCAACAGATTGTCCGTTCACATACAAACCCCAGTGTAAGTGCGGTCCAGTAGATGCACCAGTTGAACCGACTGCACCAATTTTTTGCCCTGCTTGCACAAAATCACCTTCCTTGACATCTATACGACTTAGGTGCATGAAAATGCTGATAACTCCCTGACCGTGATCAATGCCTACTACATTACCATGAACCCGGAATCCTTGGGATACTTTACCCACTAAAGCAACTCGTCCAGCCGCTGGGGTAATTACGGTTGAACCCACTGCACCTGCGTAGTCTTGTCCACGATGGTAGTAGTCTTTGGCAAATTCACCATTGTAGTAACGACGGACTCCATATTTAGTGGATGTTCTCCCAGCATTGGGGGTAAGAAAAGCACCATTCCAATATTTTTCTGGTGTCTGTAGGGCTTTTAATTCTTTTACGCGCTTGAGTTCGTACTCGGTAGCATTAACTCCAGCTTTTCCAGGTGGTAGGGTAATCCGTTGAACGGGAAATTGGCGATCGCGCACCTTTACTGATAAATTTTGTTCTTGTCCATTTTCGGAAACTTTAATGGTTCTCACTCCAGCCTTTTCTAAGGGAGTTGTAGGCACAAAAGAACGATATTTACGAGGTGCAATTTCAAAGGCTGGATATATTTTTTCCCCCACTGTTACAGTAGGATTGCTGGTTTTTTCTGGGGTATTTGCCTCAATGACAACGGAAATTGTATCTCCCAATTGAGGATTTTTAGGTAATACTTGTACTTCTAAAGCCTTTGCTGATGAGCTTAAAGCAATGGGAAAGGCAGCAATTATGCCTATAAACATTTTGGCAGGATTGATAATACTAAAACCTGACAATTTATTCTCTGGATTAATAGGGTTACGCATGATAGTCATAGGCTGATCAACAAATTTTTTGCGGCTGTTAATTAACAGACTAATTTATTTTAGTTAATGTTTCCCCTCAAGGTTAATAAATAAGTAAGTAGGTTGGCGTTGAAAATTGTCGTTATGGCAAGGCAAAAGGCAAGAGGCAAGAGGCAAGAGTGAAGAGGGTTTGGGCGATTTTACGTTTCTTTACACAGTTTGGTTTTATTGTGTTCACCTACTTAAGTAGGTTGGCGTTGAAAATTGTCGTTATGGCAAGGCAAAAGGCAAGAGGCAAGAGTGAAGAGGGTTTGGGCGATTTTACGTTTCTTTACACAGTTTGGTTTTATTGTGTTCACCTACTTAGTCTGGCAAAATAAATTGTATATTTGGAGAGGAAATAGGTGACAGATCAGGAATATAGAGATTTTTGTGTCCTCAGTGAGTTATAATCACCGTATAAGCTGGAAATTAAATTACGAATTATTAAGCTCCCATACCTGAATATTTTTTCAGTCCTCTGCGCCATAAAAAACGATTGGCACCAAAAAATATAAGAAACCAGCCTGAGATTGATAGAAATCCTCTGGTTAAATCTACAGGTAGTCCTACTAAAATACTAGCTGGAAAATTAATCATATAAGGAAAAGGTGTGAACATAACTATGTTTCTAATGTTTTCTGGAAAAACATCTAAAGGTGCTATCAAACCTGATAAAAATACAAAAAACAACAACCATAAATTTTCCAAAGCTGCGGCTCTTTCTGTCCAAAATGCAAACATAGCAAAGGTATATTGAATGATAAATCTTAAAGCAAAAACCATAATTACTGCTAAGATAAATAGAAATAAGTTAGTTATACTTGGCAACCAAAAGGCTTGAGGATAGAGAACAAAAAAGAGTGCTGCTAAAAGCAATACAAAAGGCATTCTAGCGACTCTTTCAGCCAGATGGTTGGCAACATGGTGCCAAACCGGATCTAAAGGCTGTAATAATTTTGGTGAAAGTTTACCTTCCAATACTTCTTTTTCAAAATCATAAATTACCCAGACAACGGTGATTTGCCTAGCCAGAAAAACTGCGAAAAAATATCGAGCGAAGTCTACAGATTTAAAAGCAAATTTACCACTATCAGCAGCTTGCATCCAAATACCCATCATGATAATTGGTAAAGAACCAGCCAAAACCCAGAAGATTAATTCGGATCTATATTCCAGCAGATTAGCATAATATACTGATAGCAAAGTTAAGGATTTTTTAACAATTTTTTTCATAGTTATCAATGGTTAAATCCTCTTTGAAAAACCCTACCAATTACCTCTTCTATTGGTGGTTCTGTAACTGTTAAATCTATCACTTCTAAATCGGCTAAAATCTGAGAAACAGTGCGAGTCATGGTTTCTTGTTGGACAATAAATCTCACTGCTCTTCCTTCTAGCATTTGCACATCACCATAGGACATAAGTTTTTCTAGTGGTAATTCTTGAGCTAATTCGACATAAATTTCTCGATAAGGAGCAAAATTTTCTAATAATCCATCTAATCTACCATCGTACATGAGTTTTCCTTGATGAATTAATAACACCCGTTCACACAAAGCTGTAATATCAGCCATGTAATGACTTGTTAATAATATTGTGGCTCGATATAGCTGATTATATTCTTTTAAAAAGTTACGCACTCCTACTTGAGCATTAACATCTAATCCTAAAGTTGGTTCATCTAGAAATAAAACTTGGGGACGGTGTAAAAGTGCTGCTAACAGTTCAGCTTTCATCCGTTCACCTAATGATAATTTGCGGACGGGTTGGGTTAATTTACCTTCTAAAGCCAGCATTTCTGTTAGTTCTCCAACTCGACGTTGAAATTCTTTATCAGAAATATTATAAACTGCGGCGTTAATTCTGAGAGAATCTAATGCCGGTAAATCCCAAATTAATTGCTGTTTTTGTCCCATCACTAAGGTGATTTTTTGCAAAAATGCTTCTTGACGATTAAAGGGAATAAATCCACCGACTTTAACCGTACCTTCAGAAGGATGAATTAATCCTGTTAGCATTTTTAGGGTGGTAGTTTTGCCAGCACCATTAGGACCTAAAAATCCCACTATTTCTCCGGTTTCAATGGTGAAAGTGATATCCTGAACGGCAGGAATTGAGCGATAGGTGCGACGGAAAAAATGGTTAATTGTTCCCTGAATACCTGGTTGTTTTGTGGATACAGGATAGAATTTATTGAGTTTTTCTGCTATAATCATTGACATGAAAAATTTATTTCCTTCTGCCTGATAACGTTGAGTTTCTTCCCTCTAAATAATAATCACACAAATTGCCAGAAAAAGTCGGTCTTGAGGAGGAGGATCATTTTTTTCTAAATTTTCTAATTCCTGATTATTTTCTAGTTAATCTATTCTTACTTCTCTTTAATTCTTCGTCCTGACTCCTGGACTCCTGACTCCTATTTCTATAAGGTGATAGAAGTCACAGATATATATGATTAACATAATCTCAGAGAAATTACAGGAATATCCGGTAAGCGTAAAGCTCAGTGGCTAAAGCCGCTGAGAGTGTCAATATGTTGGGATGATTGACATTAACTGAACTCTAGGCAGTCATCTATGACAGCCTACTATCAGTCTGTCATTTTTTGTTGTTTGCTAATATCATAACTTGTGATAAGTATAACATATCCCCACAACTAGTACATCATGGCGTAAATAAAGCAACCATTTTTAAGCCTTGTAATCAATAGACATCTCCAGAAATTAAAGATACTTGGACTGAAAAACCTGTAGAGACGTTATATGGAACTTCTCTACAATCTTTTTTGGAGATGTCTAATCAAATTTTCAGAGCTTTTAATAGTCATGCTATTTACGCCGCAGTGTACTAGTTAATAACCTGACAAATATTTGCCATAGCTACTACCAACTTTAGGGAATTCAAGACTTTTAAACAGGGTTTTGATTATGACATCGCTTGAATGATGTAATCAAAGTAAGGTGCAGTTTCCCCAGCGTCTTCTGCATTTAATAAATCCAAGGACGCTTGTTTGAGAGAGGTGATAGCTTCTACCATTCCAGGTACAGGAACGCCTAGAGAGTTGTACATTTCCCGCACACCAACCAAACCAATTTTTTCAATAGGTTCTTTGTCACCAGCAAGTACACCGTAAGTAATGAGGCGTAAGTACCAGCCAAAGTCCCGAATACACAAAGCCCGTTGTTTTTCACCGTAAGCATTACCACCGGGGGCGATAAAGTCAGGGCGTTTTTGCCAAAGTTTTTTGGTGGCTTCTTGAACGATCTTTTTCTCGTTTTCGGAAAGGGTGGCGGCGATTCTTGTGCGCTGCACACCTGTTTCCAAAAATGCTTTGATGTTTTTGAGTTCGCCACTGCTGGGGTAACGCAGTTCGTCGTCAGCTTGGAGAATAACTTGGCTAATTACAGTCATGATTATCTAAATGAACTGAAATATTTATATCTGCTAGTTTACCGACTTAAAGGGACATTCGTGAAGTGTATGGGAAGATAGAGATAAATTAATTTACAAAAAAATGGGCTAAAAGCCCCGAAATTAAAACCTACAGCAAATTGTCATCAAACCCGGAAAAAGAACCCCACCCCCAACCCCCTCCCCGCAAGCGATGAGGGGGTTAAGATGTACCTTATATGATTGGAAATCGCTGTAAAAATCCTAAATACTCTTAAATTCTAATGTTTTTTAATCCGGAAATGAAAGCCGTGTGGGGGATTTATCCCCTAGTGACTTATGGTGTTACACTATTTGTAACAGGAAAGGTAATCAACCTGTATAAAAACCTAACTACCTAACGGTAATTTGTACCTTGACAATTAGATCTATGCGTTTCTACTGCATTGTTCTAGCTTCTTCCTAGCAGTAGTTAAAAGATTTATAGGGACTAGTAGTCTGTCAACCCGAAAATGACGGGTGAAGGCAAGCAGGGGGAGAAGAGGGGCAGGGGGGGCAGGGGAGGGAAGAACAGAAGTTTTTTCCGATCATTACCCGTCAAAATAAATTTGACAGACCACTAGACAAATCAGA
>NZ_LJOU01000079.1:0-30505 GCF_001672085.1 Anabaena sp. AL93
TCATTTATTCGTAGAGATTCATCCAACTGATGCAATATTTCAGGTAATTAAAGCATTTAAAGGACGCTCATCTAATTACCTAAGAAAAGAGTTCCCAGAATTAAAAAAGCTACCGTCACTTTGGACTAGCAGCTATTTCTTTTCAACTGCTGGAAACGTTGCTGCTGATACTATAGAAAGATATATTAATGACCCGCATCATGGTTGAGAATATTGGAAGCGGTTAAAACCGCACGAGTAGGCTTTCCCCCGCGCTCTAAAGAGACGCGGCTCCCAGCCTTCCCGCAATCTCCTGGTGGACAACGTTCTTCTAGACAAGATTTTAAGGTTTTGGGGTCAAATAAAATTGGCAAAAAGTGAATACTGTTCACTTCTTTAAAATAGAACAAAATGGGAACCGGATTCCAGAATATTCGCCAATTTTGCCATTCTTGGTAAGGAAAACGCTTAATTAACTTTTCGCCTCTATAAAGATCAAAATCAGTAGGGGTAAATAGAAAGCGCAGTGTTACAGCTTGCAACATCAAAAACAAACCCAATAGCGTTAATATTCCTCCCACCCAAGGTTGTACTAATAGGACGGGAATAGCGACCAAGACTAAGACAACAGGAATATTGTAACTTGGCTTGAGTTCTACTGTTAATATGATGTTAGGTGTGAATGAACTATGCAAAATCTTTTTCTCCTGTTTCTATAATTCGTAATTTTTAATTACTCTATTTTGCCTTTTGCCTCTTGCCTCTTGCCTCTAAAATCACTTTCCTGGCGATAATCCACTACCGGGACCTTGGAACATTACCCAAGATAAAAAGAAGTTGGTAATAAATATAACTAATAGGGCTGTGACAACAGCAGTTGTAGTTGATTGTCCTACACCTTTAGCACCGCCTGTGGTAGTCAAGCCCCAGCTACAGCCGATAATGGCGATTAATACACCAAAGCAACAGGCTTTAATCATGGCGTTACCAATATCCCAAATATCGAGAAAGTCCCGGGCTGAGTCTAGAAATACTGTATCGGAAAGGTTGTAAATATGGGTGGCTATGAGCAATCCTCCAGACATTCCTGTGATTAAGGATAGCAAAGTTAAGACAGGTAACATGATGAAGCAAGCCAGAAGTCTGGGAATAACTAGATAATCAATGGGATCTGTTTTTAACATTAACAGAGCATCTATTTGTTCTGTAACTTTCATTGTGCCGATTTCTGCTGCGAAAGCTGAACCTACCCGTCCTGCTAAAACTACTGCTGTCAATACGGGGCTAAGTTCTCTGGTTAATGCTACTGCTAATACGCCCCCAACGAGGTTCCCTGCCCCGAAGTTGATGAATTCCCGTGCTACCTGAATTGTGAATACTGCACCCACGAATATGGCTGTTAATAGGGCAATGAAGAAAGAGTCGGGTCCGACTATTGCCAATTGTTCTAGGGTGTTACGACGGTGAATTTTACCTTGAAGGAGGTGAAATATGACTTGTCCACCTAAAAAGGTCGCAGCCAGCAAGCGCTGACTCCATGTTCCTAAACTGGATTTGGCCATTGGTCACTGGTGGTGGGGGATAGAATTAACACTAGACAATATGCAAATTATTAACTTAGTTTACGGCTAGTCTCATAAAATTGAGCGAGTTTTTACAGTGGTTTTACTTCTAGTAAACTGCATACTGAGATGTAAATCCTGATTTTTTCAAGGTTTTACAGGTTTTAAACCTCAAAAATACCCAATGCACTTGGGGTAACTACTACCAGTGCAATTTAATGAAAACTTAAGATTCTTGACGAAATGAATGTTTGGGGGCGATCGCCAGTATTGTAGAGGTTGGCAGATAATTTTTCGGTTATCTCTCAAGTTACCCACTACCTCGGTCTGATTATGACTATATTTAGTAACTTTTTCCGATCTTTAGTGCTTACCACCATTTTTAGTTTTCTCGTCCCTGTCTTCCTCGTTGGTGGTTTGTTCTTGGTTTTATCACTTTTTAGCTATGTCCCTGGTCTACAAGGGATAATTTCGGATGTCTCTATGCAAATTCTGCATTTTCTCGCTACTTTCGGCAGTGGTAGTTCCCTCAACGGTCTATTTACGATTAGTTTAACTTGCGGCTTTGTTGGGGCGCTATTTGATATCTATGTTCATTACCGTTATCAAATTCTTCATACCGATTCTTGAATGTTGTCAAAGCATTTAAGCCATGTTGATGATTCAAAGAATCCCACAATGAGTAATCTTAATAATTGCGATCCATAGCTGAGTATTTCTATATTTACTGGAAGCTATTGGCTCTGTGCTGGAGATTTCTATTTTTTAAGGTCGTTATTTTCCCAAATTCTCGTGTAGTGCAGTGACACAACACAATAGGGTTGAGATGGGTATACTTGTGGTGAAGGCTAATATTTTTTAATACTTGGCTCTTGTTCCTTAAAAATACCAAATAAAACTACATATAAAATATAAAAATTTCCTTAAGCTTTTTAATAAGAGACTTCCAAATAAAAAAATGTCCCAAAACTTATGCAGAAATTCTCTCTCTGTGTACTCTGTGCCTCTGTGGTTCGTTTCTTAGGATAATTTATTTCTTGGAAGTCTCTAATGATTCGGGTGATATAGCAAGAGTTACCGAGTCAGGGGTTAAAAATAAAATTCTTACCCTTGTCTTTGGGACTTTTCCCAATTGGATTAGAGTTGACACTCCCTGGTCTAAGGGACTTCCAAGAAATAAATTATCCTGATTAACGAACCACAGAGGCGCAGAGGACACAGAGGAATAAGGGTTTGAGAGATTTTTGCGTTAGGTGGTTGAGTATTTTTTTATTTGGAAGTCCCTAAAGACACGGGGATTCTTGGTTCAACGAGACTACATAAGTGCTTGCCCCAAATATCGGGGTAGGCACGGGGGCGCTACCCCTACAAATCAAGACTTTTTTCGATTTGGACAAGGTATTGTTTATATAATCAATTTTGCCTACTTGTTTAGAACCCGTTAGGTTCGCGCTGGGCGTTCTATATTAAAGATATTCAGAAGATTAAAAAGTTATTTGATTGCCCATGATTTGGCCATTTAAGCCCAACTTTCGGAAACAAATTGCGCGGATTGAAGTTAGCGGTGCGATCGCTGGTGCAACCCGTAAGCACGTCCTAGAAGCATTGAAGACTATAGAGGAAAGTAAGTTTCCGGCTTTACTGCTACGCATTGATAGTCCTGGCGGTACAGTGGGTGATTCTCAAGAAATCTACAGCGCACTAAAGAGATTAGCCAAAAAAATCAAGATTGTTGCTAGTTTTGGGAATATTTCCGCTTCTGGAGGCGTTTATATTGGTATGGGTGCAGAACATATCATGGCGAATCCAGGCACGATTACGGGCAGTATTGGGGTAATTCTGCGGGGGAATAATTTAGAGGTGCTATTGGGAAAAATTGGTGTTTCCTTTAAGGTCATTAAGTCAGGACCGTACAAAGACATATTAGCTTTTGATCGGGAATTAACAGAACCGGAACAAACTATTCTGCAAGACTTGATTGATTGCAGCTATCAACAATTTGTGGAAACGGTGGCTGAGGCTCGTTCATTAACTGTGGAGAGGGTCAAAAGTTTCGCTGACGGCCGAATTTTTACCGGACAGCAAGCCTTAGAATTAGGTGTTGTAGACCGCTTAGGAACAGAAGAGGATGCAAGACGATGGACAGCGGAGTTAGTAGGACTTGATCCTGAAAAAACTCTTTGCTATACGCTAGAAGAACGGAAACCATTTTTGAGTCGTGTTCTGCCGGGAAGTCGTCAAGCTAAATCGGTTATTGGTGGGGGGATTGATTGGCTAGAATTTGAAATGTCTACGAGTGGTTTACCCATGTGGTTATATCGTCCATAGAAAGTAGGGAACAGGGAACAGGGAACAGGGAACAGGGAACAGGGAACAGGGAACAGGGAACAGGGAACAGGGAACAGGGAACAGGGAACAGGGAACAGGGAACAGGGAACAGGGAACAGGGAAGAATTATTACAACTGACAACTGACAAATACAAAAGGAGGATTTTGGTAGTGAAATGGCAAATGCGAGCAATTCGGGGTGCAACAACTGTTGCAGAAAATAGTGTTGAAGCAATTCGAGATTCAGTGACAGAATTATTAGATGAATTGGAGCAAAGAAATAAACTCCAACCGGACGATATGATTAGTGTGACTTTTTCAGTGACAAAGGATTTGGATGCTATTTTTCCAGCAGCGATCGCCCGCAGTCGTCCTTTGTGGGATAGTGTAGCTATGTTAGATGTCCAACAAATGCACGTTGAAGGAAGTTTACCGCGCTGTATTCGCTTTCTCATTCACGCTAATTTACCAACTTCTACGCCAATTCACCACGTTTATTTACGTCACGCTGCTAAATTGCGTCCCGATTGGAGTTTACCCCAAACGTTACAAACTTCACAGCAGGTAGTGGAGACGAAAGTTTAAAATTAGCTGGTCAATAACATAAGTAAAAGTTAGCGCTAAATGAGCTATTACAGTGGTGACGCGGCTGCTCAACCTGCTACTATTGGTGGGAGTATTTTCACTCATCAGGGTACTGGTGTATGTGTAAAGTTAGATGCTTTTTTGGATATTCTTACCAAAGGTGAAGAGCCGCTTGTCATTGTCACCAGTGAAGGTTATTTTACGAAAATATATAAGTATGTAACTGCGTATAAGGGTTTTGTGTTTTTCACAGAATCCTTGGATAAATTGGATTTTGGTAGCAATATTGAGGTGATTTACGCTCAGAGTTTAGGAACGAATATTTGATTGTCTAAACTATGATTTGTGTGATTAATTAATCATCGTCTGAACTATGATTTGTGTGATTAATTTGATTTTTCTGATTAATTAATCATCTCAATCATCTAAATCAAAAAAATCACAGTTTAGACAGTTTGGACATTATTCAGATGCTAATAACTCCCGAATGACGCGAGTTACGGCTTTCTGGGTGACGCGAGTGGCAATTTGTTGACTTAAAAGTTGGACTCCTGGATTAACAATGATTTGGGCTAATTGAGGAGCAAATTTTGTGGCATCAAAGCCTTTAGTATCTCGTAAAATTCCCGCAATGCGTTTAATATATTCTAAGGTCTGTTGTTGTTCAACTGAGGCTGAAGGAATTTGATGAACTGCGGTAATTCCTACCTTTTCTCGAAGTACATAAGTGAAGTTGTGTAAGGCGTTTTTACTGACAGCATCTATACTGTTGAAAAATTCATCAACTAATCTGTCACGAATAAATGCACCTCGGTCAGAAGAGAGAAATTCTACTCCTTGATTAACGACTAAGTTCAGATCATATTCTTGGTTGCTGCGGGCATTTTTTAGCAGGTTTTCTAAACGATTCCAGCGGAATTTCCCATCTTTAAACAGTAATTCTTGTAATGATGTTCTTAACTCGTTTGCGGGATCTGTTAACAGCCTTTTAGCAACATAAGGATAGGCTTCACTAAGAACTTTGAAATTGGGATCTATATAGATTGCAATTCCTTCCAAAGTCACAAGCGAACGAATAATTAAGGCGTAATATGGGGGAACACGGAAAGGATATTCATACATTAAAGCCGATAAATCATCGGTGATACTTTTAATATTCAAATCCGCGACACTTGCACCTTGGGCGTTAGCAAATACTTTGGCAAAAGCAGGAATAATGGGAGTTAGGTCTGTTTCGGGAGTGAGGAATTCTAGCTTTACATAGTCTTTTGCTAAACTATCAAATTCCCGATTAACGACGTGGACAATTGCTTCAATTAAACCATAACGTTGGGCTGGTTTCACTTCGCTCATCATGCCAAAATCGAGATAAGCTAATTTACCATCCATTGTCGCTAACAAGTTACCTGGGTGGGGGTCAGCGTGGAAAAATCCATGTTCTAATAATTGACGCAAAGAACATTGGACTCCAACTTCAATTAAATACCGGGCATTGATTCCTAAAGCGGCGATTTTTTCGGGTTGAGTTAATTTGATGCCGTTAATCCACTCCATCGTTAAAACGCGACGGTTGGTGTATTCCCAGTAAATTTTTGGTACATAAATATCCTTCATGTGACCATATAATTCAAAAAAGCGTTCTGCATTTTCGCCTTCATGAATATAGTCCATTTCTTCAAAAATGCGATCGCCTAACTCATCCAAAATTCCGACTAAATCACTACGTACCCGCTTGAGATTCCGCTGTACCCAAGCAGCCAGTTTCCGCAAAATATACAAATCTATCGTAATTCGTTCCCGTAAATCTGGACGTTGGACTTTAATCGCTACTTCTTCCCCAGTTTTCAATCTGCCTTTATATACTTGTCCCAAGGAGGCCGCCGCAATCGGTTGTAACGAAAATTCTGCGTAAATTTCTGACGGTGTTGCTCCCAATTCTTCCTGAATAAATTGGTAAGCTATTTCATTAGGAAAAGCTGGTAATTGATCTTGGAGTCTAGTTAATTCTTCTAGGTAAATTGGTGGGACTAGATCTGGTCTAGTGGATAAAGCTTGACCAATTTTAATGTAAGCTGGTCCTAGCTTTGTTAATAATTCTCTCAGTTGAACAGCGCGACGACGTTCATTTTTAACCAAAATTCTCCATTGCTTATCCCACCATAACCCGAAGACAAAGGCAAGAATTGGTTTTAAAACCGTTAGAATCCGCCGGATAACTTGTAGGAATCGCTCACTATACTGTGCTGCTATTTCCACAGGATCATACAGCACCGACTCCGGTTCAGATCCTGTCCTCACTTTGTGCCTTGGCTGTTGAGAAGCCTGCGCCGATTTGATTACTACCGTCTGTGTACTTTGTTCTGCTACTACCTCAATCACGGACAATTCGCCTCCGCGACTGTCCTCCTGACTTGTTCGAGAACTAGGGGGAAGTGTCTTAACCATCATGAAGAAGCCACCAGTTAAATCAACGTTGTTAAATATTGTAACAATATCTTGTCTTTTCGGGATATATTCGCAAATTAGAAATTCTTGCTGCTAGTTTTCTTGTTAACAGCCGAGTTTTAGTATATTTAAGTAAAGTATAGCGCAAATAGGTACGTCTGATGACGCTTGTGCAAGAATTACAGACGACTTATTTGTTTGGCTTCCACACCCACCCCGAAATGATAGCGTAGGGTGGCGTTAGCCATATTTCCGGGCTAATAGTCAAAGTTTACTAAAGTAAACTATAGACTTATGGAGATTTTTAGTCATCTTCAGATGACTTCTGCTATGAGACTGGGAATTCATTCCCAGTTGGGTTATGGGTTTTACGTTATACTCAAAACGGTTGGGACATGGACTTTTATAAAATCACGAAAACCCTAGATTTGTAGGGGTTTAAGTAGTGAGACAGAATTAATTACACAATGTCATTGCGTTAGCGCAGCGTGGCATTAGCCATATGGAACGAAGTGAAATGAAGCAATTCCAAGGGTTGTGATTGCTTCCCTTCCCTCGCAATGACTGTAAATATTTTTGTCCAATTACTTAACAATGCTCATTGGTGTCAACTTAACGTAAAATCCATAGCCTGGGAATGAATTCCCAGTCTCATAGCAAAAGTCGTCTCAAGACGACTCAATAACTAGAAAATTTTTGAACTTGTTTAGTTTACTAATGTTTTACCCCTCCCTAACCCTCCCCTTCTAAAGGGGAGGGGACTGGATTTTTAACTGGTTATTGTTGATATCTAAAAGGACAAAATAAATCGGCATCAATAATGTTATTGTTCCAATCATCTGGTTTTCTTAACCAACAGGTAAAATCGCCTATTCCCTCTTGCCTATTCCCTCTTGCCTCTTGCCTATTCCCTTCCCACAACGACAATTTTCAACGCCAACCTACTTAATTTGTTTGATGTCGTTGATTAGCGAATTCATGATGATTGACAAAATTGAGAATATTAATATAATGATTTTATAATAAAAATATAAATTTCCTCATAAAAAATGATTAAACATCTGCAAGGAAAAATAGCATTAGTCACAGGTGCTACCAGAGGAATTGGTAAAGGAATTGCAATTGGATTAGGTGAAGCTGGTGCTACAGTCTATATTACAGGACGCACTCTTGAACCTAATAATGATGGTCTTGGTGGGAGTTTACAAGAAACTGAAACCGCCGTTATAGAAGCTGGTGGGGTTTGTATTCCCGTGCAGGTTGATCATAGTGATGATGAGCAAATTCGCCAACTTTTTGCCCGGATTGAGAGAGAACAAAATGGTCAATTAGATATTTTAGTTAATAATGTTTATGCAGGAGTACAAGCTATTAGAGAAGGCTTTGGTAAAACTTTTTGGGAGTTAGAACCGAGTTTTTGGGATGCTGCGAATCATGTCGGTTTACGAAGTCATTATGTGGCTAGTATTTATGCTGCGAGGATGATGACAAAGCGGAAAGAGGGAATTATTTTTACTATTTCTTCTTGGGGCGGAATGTCTTATATTTTTAGTGTTCCCTATGGTGTAGGCAAAAGTGCCTGTGATAGATTAGCCGCAGATATGGCTAAAGAATTGAAGGAGGATAATGTGACTTCTTTGGCTATTTATCCGGGGATTGTCGGTACAGAACAGATTACCAGTTTTGCTAAAGAACAGAGTTCAGAAGATGGTAAATCTCTATCATTTGGTGATAGTTATAATTGGGAAACACCCTTATTCACTGGGAGGGCGATCGCTAGTTTAGCTGCTGATGCTAATATTATCAAATATACAGGTAAAATCCAAATTGTCGCTGAAGTTGCCAAGAGATATGGATTTGTAGATGAAAATGGTAATCGTCCTGCGTCTTTACGTTCTTTGAGGTTTATTTTACCAAGGCAAATACCTTTTTTAAGAAATTATGCTGGGTTAATTCCTGATTTAACAATACCTTGGTTAGTGATTTTATTCTTTAGGGACTTCCAAGAAATAAATTATCCTGATTAACGAACCACGGAGGCGCAGAGGACACAGAGGAATAAGGGTTTGAGAGATTTTTGCGTTAGGTGGTTTATCGGTTGTCAAGAGATTGCTTCCTTTCACTCGCAATGACAACTCATGCAGCACAGGTTTATTAGAGACTTCCAATCAAAAAAATATCCCAAAATTTCTTGTGGTGCGGGACGAATTGCCCGCTAATCATCAAGGACGGGCAAGGATGCCCATCCCACAAAATTGGATCATTTTTTTTGTGGAGTTCTCTTAGTAAATTTGGTTAAGTACAAATCTAGGAGATAACCCTAAACTTCATGTTGGATTAAATAACCGTCCTCCATGTTGATAATTCTATCAGCAATATCTAAAATGCGGTTATCATGGGTAACAATTAAAATTGAGCAATCTTGTTCTTTTGCTAATTGCTGCATTAAATTAACCACATCTCGTCCTGATTTACTATCTAAAGCAGCCGTAGGTTCATCGGCCAATACTAACTTAGGATGACTCACTAAAGCGCGAGCGATCGCCACTCGTTGCTTCTGTCCCCCAGAAAGATCAGAGGGATAATAATTAATTCTATCTCCCAATTTCACAGCATTAAGTATTGCTTCAGACTGAATATAAGATTCCCATTGAGAAATATTAGATTGCAATTCTAAAGACATTTGTACATTTTGCATAGCAGTTAAGAAATCTAGTAAATTATGAGCTTGAAAAATATAACCAATTTGCCTACGTATTTGAACTAATTCTTCATTACTAGCATTTAATAATTCTTGTCCACTAAATTTTAAACTTCCCTCTTGGACAGAACGCAAACCACCGATTAATGTTAATAGAGTAGTTTTTCCTGAACCAGAAGGTCCAGTCATAATGACAATTTCTCCAGATTTGATCGTCAAATTAATATCAAATAAAGTTTGAGTTCGTAATTTACTATTACCAAAGTAATGATTAAGATTTGTGATTTGTAAAATATTAGCAGAATGTGAATATTGCATAAGTGGGTGAACGGTAAAAAACCGAAATATGTAACGAAAAGTAAAGTTGCTTAAGAGGGTGTTTGAAAAGTCATGATTGCTGGATCAAATATTTTACCCCACCCTAACCCTCCCCTTGTAAAGGGGAGGGAACTAATTTTTCCGGTTTCCCCCCAAAGCATCGGGGGGATTTAGGGGGGTAACAATGTGATGAAAATTACGGGATACCACTTTTCAAACAACCTCTAAAACCTCTTCTCTGTTCCCTTGTCATAATGACAATTTGTGGTTAATTAAAAATTTCTGCTGGATCTACCTTACGTAATTTATTAGTAGAAAAGAAACCAGAAGTTAAGCACATAATAATCACAGACGTAAATACTAATAAACCCTTATTTATATCCATAACAATTGGTAATTTAGTTGCATCTTTGGCAATATCATATAGTCCTAGAGAGATAGCAAAACCGGGAATATAACCCAAGACAGCTAAAATTATAGCTTGCTGAAAAACAACATTCAAAAGATATTTATTTCTAAATCCCATGGCCTTGAGTGTAGCAAATTGGACAAAATGGCTTGATATATTACTATAAAGGATTTGATAAACAACAATGACACCAACAACAAAACCCATCGTTACCATCAAATTAAACACAAATCCAATCGGTGTTCTTAATGTCCAATAGCTTTTTTCAAAATCAATAAATTCTTGGCGAGTCATCACTGTGACATCATCAGGTAAATTAGCAGATAAGGTTGCTAAAATTGTTTTTGGGTTAACATGAGGTTGCAGATTAATTGAGCCTATATCTAGTTCATTTGCTCTGCGTTCTGGAAAGATTCTAAAAAAAGTAGAAGAACTGACTATTAAATTACCATCCACACCAAAAGAAGGCCCAAGGGTAAATAACCCACTAACTTTAACCTTGTAACCAACTGTTCCTAAATAACTAAATATCTCCATACTGATAGGTTTATTTTTCTGGAAATATTCAGCAATTGGTCCAAATTCTGGACGTGCGGCTCGGTCAAAAAATACTTGATCAGGAATTTTGAGTAATTGAAAATCTTGATCTATTTCGGGTAATCTAAATATGGATTTAACCGGATCAAATCCCAGGACATAAATAGGATATTTGCGACCATTGAGAGGATTTTTCAGTTTAGCAAATTGGACATATAAAGGTTCAACTGATTCAATCCCATTAAAACCTAATATCTGATATAAACGACTGCGAGGAAAACTTTGAGTAGAAGTCAAGGATTTATATTGGGAGCTAATTAAAAACAAATCACCTCGAAGATGTTTATGTACTTGAGTCGCACTGGCATAAAGAGCATCTTGAAACCCAATTTGCATAAACATTAAAACAGAAATAAAAGCAATACCCGCTAATGCTACAAGAAAGCGTACTTTTTGCTTTGCTAATTGTAGCCAAGCTAAAGGTATATTTAAAATCATATTTTCTCCTATTTCCTATCTCATCATAGGATTTCAAAATACCCATTAGTCATCATCCCCATCAAATTAATTAGACAAATTACAGTTCAGGCTTATATCTGAATAAGTGCCTGGACTTGTAAATTAGTTAAATTAGAAACTCGTTGATTATCTGCTAATTTATCAATGCGAATTTTTACATCAACTATTTTATTATCTGTATCTGAACCAGGATTAGTGTTAAAGATATTTTGTCTGCCAACTTGTAAACCAATATCTGTAACTGTCCCTTGTAATTTTCCTGCGAAAGCGTCACCCGTGATAGTTGCTGATTGACCTAAACGAACTTTTTTAATGTCAGTTTCGTAAACTTCTGCAACTACATACATTTGTTGAGTTTGTCCTAGTTCTAATATCCCTTTATTGGCAATTATTTCTCCTGGCCAAGCATTAATTTTTAGGACTTGACCATTAATAGGTGAACGAATATAACTTAAATCTAACTCCGCTTGAGCTTGTTGAACAGATGCGATCGCACTTTTTACATTTGCTTGAGCTAGTTGCACATCTGTAGGACGAATTTCTGCAATACTATTAAGTCTAGCTTCAGACTCACTTAACTGTTTTTGCAAAGTTTCTACAGTCCGTTTCAGGTTAGCATTAGCTTCATTAAGTTGTTCTTGCACAGTATCCCTGCGTAATTTTTTAGTATCTGCATCAGAAGCAGAAATAGCACCATCTTCATATAATTTCTGATATCGTTTATTTTCGGTTTCTGAATTTTTTAGTTCAGCTTCTAGACGAGCAATTGTGGCTTTTTGGGTAGAAATTGATCCTCGTAATTCCACTTCTAAACGGGAAATTGCGGCTTTTTGAGCCGAAATATCACCTCTTTTCGCCCCTGCTTCTACTTGCTGAAGATTCGCTTGACTGACTTCTACTTGTCGTTTTGCTTTTTCTAAAGCTGCAAGATTAGGAATATAACTATCAAGAATTGCTACTACTTGTCCTTGACGAATTTTGTCTCCTTTTTTCACCAAAAGTTGATTAACTCTTATCCCTGTCTGAGAATTGGGTGCGGAAAGACGAATTACTTCTCCTTGGGGTTCTAACCGTCCTAAAGCAGCAACAGCAGTAATGGTAGGTGCAGAAATAGGGATAATAGGAGATATTGTAGAAGTTGATTTAGAATGTTTCTGAAAATATGAAAGGCTATAGAGAGATATTAGACTAGTAGCTATAACTCCAGAACTTGCTAACATTATCGGCCACAAACTCACAGGTTTTATTAATGAGTGCTTTTCTTTGTGTACCATGATTTTGTCTTTTAAATTAGGAAATATGACAGTATTTCTGATTCTCAATAAGAACCAGAAAAGTCCCTATACTTGATAACATCTCTTGACAACCTTATATATGATCCAATATCCAAAAAAAATACTATTGATCAAGAATTATTTACTCAGTTGATTAATTACCCATTACATAAAATATTTAAATGCTAAAATTTTGATAGGTAATGGGTAATCAGTTACTGACTATTACCAATTACCAATATCAAAAGTTTATTTATTCAGCACGACCTCTTTCTCTTTTTTCTTCCGCATAATTGCCAAGTATTCACTCCGTGTTCCGTCAACTCGATAGTGATCACAAATTTGACAAAGTTTGAGAAGATCCAAACGACTGAATATTTTTTGATGCTCAATAGCGTTGTCATTACGCCACCGCCAAAATGTTGTTCTATCAATTCGACGATTGCTTTCAGGCCATCTTCTCCGTGATAGAAAATCTACTAATTCATCTTCATGAAATGAGTAACCTTTTGGTAATTTGAGGAGGTCTTCTCGTAACTCATTCAGCGGGATGAGTGGATCTAATTCAGATAGTCTCATGCCAGCAATTCCTTGTAGTTTTGTAATTCCAATATTGCAGAAGCCAAATAATGCAATAAAGTTTAATTGACTAATTTAATGCTCAAAGACCGCTTTAAATTCACAGTCTAAATTTCCCTGATTTAATAATTTAGGTTAAACTTATTTTTTGGGAATTTCAACCTATATGCAACTAATTGTTTCATAAAACCTTATTTGTCGCACTATCTTAGATTTGTAAAAATTGCAAGCATCAAATTATTAACTCCTTGTATAGATTAAGAATTACTGACCTTTCATTATCTCAAACTTTAGAATCAATTTGATAGAAAAATATTTTTTTAATTCTTTAGATATATTTGGTAGTGACTAATTTTACAAAATATAAAAAAATCTTTCTGGAGATAGATGCAAATATTCACTATTTGGCATTAGAAACTAATGAACAATAATTACATATTCAAAATCCTATATCAAATCTTTTACCCCTCCCTAACCCTCCCCTTATAAAGGGGAGGGAACTGGATTTTTATTGTTTCCCTTCTTATAAAGGCTACGGTGTACACACAAGTTATCGAATCACCATTATTCCTCAAATTACCCCACCCTAACCCTCCCCTTATAAAGGGGAGGGAACTAATTTTTCCGATTTCCCCCCTTTATAAGGGGGGATTAAGGGGGGTAACTTAACTTGTGTACGATAGCTTGTAAAGGGAAAAGGGGGTAACAATGTGATGAAAATTATGGGATATCACCTTTAAAATATCCTCTCAGGGAAAAATAAAATCTTTAATAAATTAAAACTAGGGATATGCAATCTATGTGCAACTTTGGTCAAAATGGCTAAAACTTAGATAATAATTTATGTATTGGATAAGCAAACACATTTTGTAGATAACTCTATCAATTTTACATTTGCAAGACTTTTATGAAGTTGCACATAAATTGCTTATGAGTTGCAATAGAGTTGTCACCAAACTCAGATTAATTTTGGCAAAAATTAATTTATAGACTACAGGATTAATTAGAGGATTCCATATTAAGCCGCCAGAGTATTCATCAATAATTAACGCAAAAAAAGATTTCAATACTGTTAAGGATGAAAGTCAATATTTACCTATACTAAATTCATCTAAGACTGTATAGAATCATAAGATATCTGAATTCATCCGTATTTATCTGCGGTCAATTACTCTTGAAACTTTAACTCCATATTACCTGCTCAAAAGAGCAAAATATGATCATGGCTATCTCCCAGTTTGAAACTGCTTTCACACAGTTAAAAGATGAAATTATTAACTGTGAAAAGTCTGTACTCAAGATGATAAAAGTGAAAAAAAATATGCCTGAGACTACAAATATGAAAAATGAAATTAATGCTAAATTGCGAACAACTGATGTCGCAATTGTTGGTATGGCTTCTATTTTTCCCCAGGCGAAGAGTTTGCAAGAATACTGGGAAAATATTGTCCAGAAAGTGGATTGTATTACTGATGTTCCTGCGTCCCGTTGGCATATAGATGACTATTATGATCCTGATCCAAAAACACCAGATAAAACCTATTGTAAGCGCGGTGGTTTCTTACCAGATATTGATTTTAATCCTATGGAATTTGGCTTACCTCCCAATATTTTGGAGGTGACAGATATTTCTCAATTACTCGGTTTGGTAGTAGCAAAAGAGGCGTTAGAAGATGCTGGTTATGGTGCATCTCGACAATTTAATCATGAACGAACAGGAGTAGTATTAGGAGTAGCAATTGGTAGACAATTGGCTGTTCCTTTAGGTGCAAGATTGCAAGATCCACTTTGGAAAAAAGTTCTCAAAAATAGTGGTTTATCAGACGAAGATAGCCAGAAAATTATTGAAAAACTCAAAAGTGGATATGTGCAATGGGAAGAAAATGCTTTCCCCGGAATGTTAGCAAATGTGATTTCTGGACGTATCGCTAACCGTCTGGATTTGGGGGGAATGAACTGCGTAGTTGATGCAGCTTGCGCGAGTTCCTTGGGTGCATTAAGGATGGCTGTTAGCGAATTAGTAGAACATCGCGCCGACATGATGATCACTGGCGGTGTAGATACTGATAACTCAATTTTCGCCTATATGTGCTTCAGTAAAACTCCTGCTGTTTCTCCAGGGGAAAAGGTAAGACCCTTTGATGCTGATGCAGATGGAATGCTATTAGGTGAAGGCGTGGGAATGTTGGTACTTAAACGCCTAGAAGATGCTCAACGAGATGGCGATCGCATCTATGCAGTCATCAAGGGCGTTGGCAGTTCCAGCGATGGTAAGTATAAAAGTATCTATGCACCTCGCGCCGAAGGTCAAATAAATGCTTTAAATCGAGCATATACAGATGCAGGAATTTCTCCTGCTAGTATAGGTTTGATTGAAGCACATGGTACAGGAACGATGGTAGGAGATCCTACAGAATTTACATCTATTACCAGCGTTTTTGGCGAGAATAACCCGAAAAAACAGCATATCGCTTTAGGAACTGTTAAATCTCAAATTGGACACACTAAAGCGGCTGCTGGTGCTGCCAGTCTTATCAAAGCGGCTTTAGCATTACATCACAAAGTCTTACCACCGACGATTAATGTCAGTACCCCCCATCCTAAACTGAATATTGAGAACTCGCCATTTTATTTAAATACGGAAACTAGACCTTGGGTAAGTCATCCTACTCAACCCAGAAGGGCGGGAGTCAGTGCTTTTGGATTTGGTGGTACGAATTATCACGTTGTTTTAGAAGAATATGAACATGAACATCATCACCCTTACCGTTTACACCATACTCCACAATCCTTACTGCTATTTGCCCCCACCCCTTCAGAGTTGTTATCTCGTTGTCAACAAATCCAACAACAATTACAGAATGAGAATAAAGAAAAATACTATCAACAATTAATTACTGATTCTCAAACCGCTAAAATTCCCGTTAATTATGCCAGAGTGGGCTTTGTCGCCGATGATTTAGGGCAAGCTGGGGAATTACTGCAAATTGTCATAGAAGGGCTGAAAAACAAGCCTGAAGCCAAATCCTGGGAACATCCGCAAGGGGTTTACTACCGCCAAAAGGGGATAGACACAACAGCTAAAGTAGTGGCTTTGTTTTCTGGACAAGGTTCACAATACTTAGAAATGGGGCGGGAATTGGTAATGAATTTTCCCTGCTTGCGCCAAACCTACACGCACATGGATAGCCTGTTGTGTGAAGACGGGTTACAGCCTTTATCAAGTGTAGTATTTCCTCAACCTGTTTTTGATGAAACAAAAAAGCAAATTCAGTTAGCAACATTGCAAAAAACTGAATATGCACAACCGGCAATTGGTGTATTTAGTGCAGGCTTATATAAAATCTTGCAACAAGCTGGATTTAAACCCGATTTTGTTGCCGGTCATAGCTTTGGTGAATTAACAGCCTTGTGGGTCGCAGGAGTGTTAAATGAAGAGGATTATTTGTTCCTAGTAAAAGCTAGAGGACAAGCTATGGCTGCACCTGCTAATCCCAATTTTGATACCGGAGGAATGTTAGCTGTCAAAGGAGATATTCATCAAATAACGGAAGTAATTAAAAAGTTTCCCCAGGTAGCAGTTGCTAATAAAAATTCTCAGCACCAAGTAGTATTAGCTGGTAAGAAAGAGGAAATTATTCAAGTCCAAGATATTCTCAAAAATCAAGGTCTTACCACTTTTTTATTAGGAGTTTCCGCAGCATTTCATACACCATTAGTATCTCATGCTCAAAAACCTTTTGCCCAAGCCGTTGAAAAAGTAAATTTCAACGAAGCCCAAATTCCTGTTTATACTAATGTTACAGGTAGCCGTTATCCTCAAGAACCCCACGCCATTCAAAAAATCCTCAAAGAACAACTGTTAAATCAGGTGTTATTTCAGCAGGAAATTGAAAATATTTATGCTGCTGGCGGTTATTATTTTGTAGAATTTGGTCCCAAAAATGTCCTTACCAATTTGGTGAAAGAAATTCTAAGTGATAAGCCACACATAGCTATAGCCGTAAATCCAAGTCATACCAAAAACAGCGACAAAACTCTTCGACAAGCCATAGTTCAATTGCAGGTAGCTGGATTATATTTGCAAAATTTAGATCCCTATCAAGTCGCAACTAAAATTCCCGAATTTCCCGCTAAAAAAGTTTTAAATGTCCGCTTAAATAGTACCAACATTACCGAAAGAACTCAAAAAGCATTTGCGAAAGCTTTAGAGAATGGTCATCATGTGGGAGTGGTATCTCCCCAACCAACAATTGACAACAAACCGCCAACTTCATTTAATGAGAATCATCAATTAAAGGGTGACAACAAACCGCCAACTTCATTTAATGAGAATCATCAACCACAGGGTAACAACGACCACCCAACTTCACTCAATGGTAAATTAGAACAAGTCGAAATCCAACCTGATAATCAGGGAAAAGTTATTCACAACTTAGAAAAAATTATCACAGAATTTAGCCAGCAACAACGAGATATTATCCACGTTCATGAACAATCTTTACACAATCAAACAGAATACACAAAGACATTTTCTCAATTAATGCAGCAACAGTATTTATTATTGGGAAATAATCAAACTACAGAACATCAATCCCAAACTCAACAACTAGCAATTTCCAACTCTGAACAGAACATGATGCGGTTTCATGATCATCAAGGTGATACCCTCCGCATTCATGAACAATATCTCAAATATCAACATGAATATACCCAAAATTACTTTCAACTTCTGCAAAAACATTTGCATTTACTGACCTCAGAAAATAAAGTCATCAACTTTGTAAATCATCCTCAAATTCAACAAGACTTAGAAAATGATCAAAAACCAGACTTACTGAATCAGAATATTTCTGAACCTCTTCCTCTCTGCGCCTCTGCGCCTCTGCGTGAAGAAAAAACCTTTGTAAATCATCCTCAAATTCAACAAGACTTAGAAAATGATCAAAAACCAGACTTACTGAATCAGAATATTTCCGAACCTCTTCCTCTCTGCGCCTCTGCGCCTCTGCGTGAAGAAAAAACCATCCCAAATATAGATAAAGCTACCCTTAGTCAAACTCTACTAAACGTTGTCAGTGATAAAACAGGCTACCCAGTAGAAATGTTAGAACTGTCAATGGATATGGAAGCAGATTTGGGAATAGATTCTATTAAACGGGTAGAAATTTTAGGAGGTTTATTAGAACTACATCCCGATTTACCTAAACCCAACCCCGAAGAATTAGGACAATTAAGAACCTTGGAACAAATTGCTGAATATATGCAAACTTTAGTTCCAGATATCTTAAATCAACAAGTAGAAATATCAACAGCAATTATTAGCAAAGAGGTATTAGTAGAAGTTCCCCAACCAGAATTAATTCCAGCCACACCCGTAGTTGAAGAACAGCAACAAGAAGGAGAAATTTTCCAAGATTTAAGCGATATTCTGCTAACAGTTGTCAGTGACAAAACAGGTTATCCTGTGGAAATGCTAGAACTGTCAATGGATATGGAAGCAGATTTGGGAATTGATTCTATCAAACGAGTAGAAATTTTAGGAGGTTTATTAGAACTATATCCCGATTTACCTAAACCCAACCCCGAAGAAATTGGAGAATTGAGAACTTTAGGCGAAATTGCCACTTATATGCAGCAACAAGCCCAGAGAATTCCTAATTTATTGACTGAAGAAATAGTAGAAGATATCACAATCACATCTGTACCAAATATCCGCCGCAGTATTGCTAAATTACAGCAACTTCCCACACCAGATAGTTTAGAATTTTCTCTTTCTGAAAATCACATTGCATTAATCACTGATGATGGTTCTTCCACCACAGAGAAATTAGCAGAAAGTTTGATAGCGAAAGGTTGGAAAACTGTAGTTTTAAGTTTCCCCGGTGTCGAGTCAAATGTTAATGCAGGTATCAATAGAGTAGTTTTAACGGATTGGAATGAAGACAGTTTACAACAACAGTTAAAACAGATTGCTGATAATTATGGGACTGTAGCTGCATTTATTCACCTTCACCCAGCAACATCATTAGACATAGATAAATCTATTCTGCGTCATGTCTTCTTAATCGCTAAATATCTGAAAGAACCACTCAACGCAGCCGCCAAATTTGGACGCAGTTGTTTTATTAGCGTTGCGCGTTTAGATGGTGAATTTGGATTAGGAGAAAGCCATAATTTTAGTGCAATTTCTGGAGGATTATTCGGACTTAGCAAGAGTATTAATCAAGAATGGGAAAATGTATTTTGTCGTTCCCTTGACTTAAATCCAGACTTAGATCCAGAAACATCTGTAAAAAATATCCTCGCAGAAATTTATGATGCAAACTTGTTAATTCAAGAAGTAGGATATAGCAACAAAGGTAGAGTTACTTTAATTGCAGATTTTAGCCCATTACCAACTACCAATTCTGCAAGAGAAATTACTAAAGATCAAGTATTTCTCGTGAGTGGTGGTGCAAAAGGAATCACAGCCCAATGTGTCATAAAAATCGCCCAACAATATCAATGTAAATTTATTCTTTTAGGGCGTTCCACCACAGAAGTTGAACCAGTTTGGGCAGAAAATTGTGAAAATGAAGCAGAATTAAAACAGCGAATTTTAGAAAATTTTCAAGCCCAAGGGGAAAAACCAACACCGATAATGGTACAGAAAAAGTATCAAATTATTTCCTCACAGCGAGAAATTCAAAATACTCTGAAAGCTATTGCAGAAGCTGGAGGGGAAGCAGAATATCTGAGTGTAGATATTACTGACACAGTATTACTAGAATCAAAACTTGCAGATGTAATTGAACGTTTTGGGGCGATAACAGGTATAATTCATGGTGCAGGAAACTTAGCTGACAAGCGCATTGAAAAGAAATCAATTCAAGATTTTGAAAATGTTTATGCAGCTAAAGTTAAAGGTTTAGAAAATCTCCTGCGGTGTGTACCAGCAAGTCAATTGCAATATTTAGTTTTGTTTTCTTCCGTAGTGGGATTTTATGGAAATGCAGGACAATCAGATTATGCCATAGCCAATGAAATTCTCAACAAATCAGCCCATCTAATTAAACATAATTACCCTAACTGTCATGTTATGGCTATTAACTGGGGACCTTGGGAAAGTGGCATGGTATCATCAGAATTAAAGAAAGCTTTTGCAGCCAGAGGAATTGAAGTTATTCCCGTAGAAACAGGAACACAAATATTAGTTGATGAACTAACAACGGCTAATCAAGGCACAGTTCAATTAGTGATTGGTAGTCCATTAATTTATGTTCCTGCAACCTTATCAAATGATTTAAAAACCTATCGGATTAAACGCCGATTAACATTAACAGAAAACCCATTTTTACAGGATCATGTTATCGCCGGTCGTCCCGTACTTCCTGCTACCTGTGGGTTATTATGGATGACTAATGCTTGTGAACAACTCTATCCTGGATTTACAGCCTTCAGTTCTCCCAATTTCAAAGTTTTAAAAGGCATAGTTTTTGGTGAGGACTTCGCAAGTGAATATATTTTAGAACTTCAAGAACTTGCGAAACATGAAAATCAGGAAATAGAATTTGCTGCTAAAATTAGTAGTCAGACACCAGACGGGAAAATCCGCTATCATTTCAGCACAAATCTAATTCTCAAAAGAGAAATTCCCACACCTCCAAGTTATGTAAACTTGAACTTTAATCAGGATGAAAACTTTCTCAAAACCAATCAAGAATTATATCAAGTAAATGCTTCTAGCCTATTTCATGGATTCACATTTCAAGGCGTAAAATCAGTTTTAAATACCAGTCCTAGTCAGATAACCATTGAATGCTGTTTACCAGAACCAACTACACAGCAACAGGGACAATTTCCGGTGCAAACATTCAATCCTTATATAGCAGATGTCCAGATTCATTCTCTCTGGATTTGGACACAACACTTTCATCAAGTTGGATGTTTACCATCAGAAATAAAGCATTTTGAACAGTTTGCAAAAGTCCCTTTTGGTGAAACATTTTATGTTACTTGTGAAGTCCAATCAAAAACAGAATCATCAGTAGTTACAGATGTGATTACCTATAACCGTCAAGGACAAGTTTATAATCGCATGATTGGTGCTAAAGGAACAATTCTACCTCGACAAATAGCCAAAGATTAGATTTTTTCACGCAGAGGCGCAGAGGCGCAGAGAGGATTTAAGGCGTTGCTGATTAAGGGTATGAATTTTAGTCTCACGCAAAGGCGCAAAGACGCAAAGGTAAGATTTTTAAAGGTTCAATTTGGAAATTTCATACCTCGATTCAGCAACGCCAAAATTAAAACTCTAAAACTTTGCGCCTTTGCTTCTTTGCGTCTTTGTGCGAAACATAATTAGGTTCAATTTTAAAAACCGGAGAATAATAATGAAATCAATTGCACAAAATCAAAAGTTAGCAATTGTCGGTATGGATTGTTTTGTTAGTAATTCACCAACATTAAATAAATTTGAACGTCTGATTTATGAAAGCAAGCAAAATTTAGTTACATCTGAAAATTATCAGCAAACTCCATTAAGTCGAGAATTAATCAATTCTGCTCTGGAAGATGCTAAAATTCAACCAGAAACGAAGATAGCTTTAATTATCATTTCTCCTACAGAAAATTCTGCTAAATTAGCTAACTATATCTCTGCTGAATTAGCATTTTTTGCCGAAGAAAATTCGCTTTTATCGGCTTTGGATGTCAGTCAAAAATTATTAACTACCCAGCAAGTTGAAGCTGTTTTAATTGTCGGCATAGACAAGAGTTACCCGATAGAAATTAATGAAGGTGTATATACTTTTAGTTATGACGAAAAAGCTGAAAATGCAATTAAAACAGCAGGTGCAGCCGCAGTAGTGTTACAACTGCATGAAACAGCCAAGCAACAAAATCATTGCATCTATGCAATCATGGATGGTTTCAGTGTGGTCAAACATTCTCCCAATCACCCGGAAACCATTACTCAAGCTTGTCAGGAGGCGTTTCAGATAGCAGATGTTAAAGCCGCAGATATTGGTTATTTAGAAGTGGTTGCTAGAGGGATTGCCAACGCAGATATAGCAGAAATTCAAGGCTTAATATCAGCCTATCATACAGGGGGAGAAAATCTGAGTTGTGGACTGGGTAGCGTTAAAGCAAATATTGGTAACACACAAGCCTCATCTGGTATATTTAGCCTCATCAAAACCGCACTTTGCCTATATCATCGTTATATTCCTGGTGTTCCCCAATGGTCTAATCCTAAACAGCCAGAAATTTGGCGCGGAAGTCCCTTTTATGTAGCGGTAGAATCAAAACCTTGGTTTTTAGAACCTGGTGCGACTAAAAGAGTGGCTGCGGTAAATATGATGGAAGAAAATAATATTTATGGACATTTAATTTTGTCAGAAGAAATCAGCCAAGTAGAACGCAGTAGTCAATATTTAGCAGAAATGCCTTATTATTTATTTCCTATTGCGGCTGATGATCGTTCTTCTTTATTAACACAAATTACCGCACTTCACCAAAGTTTCAAAGATGGTTCTTCCATATCTCAACTTGCTAATGATTATTTTCAAAAATATCAGCAATATAAACAATCAACTTACGCCTTAGCAATTCTCTCACGACATCCAGAAGAATTAAAACGAGAAATTGAAAGGGCAATTCAGGGAGTAAAAATTGCTTTTGCTACTGGGAAAGACTGGCAAACTCCTCTTGGTAGTTATTTTACGGTTAATCCCCAAGGGAAAAAAGGTCATGTCGCCTTTGTTTATCCTGGTTCTTTTACTTCCTATATAGGACTAGGAAGAAATATTTTTCGTCTTTTTCCTCAACTACATAATGATATTGTCATCAAAAGTGTTTATAATCGAGTCGCCAATATTGAAAAAATTCTCTATCCTCGAAGCATCAATAAATTATTAAGAAGACAACTAGAAAGCATAGAACAAACATTAATAGATGATCCCGTTTCTATGCTGGAATCAGAAGTTGGTATCGCCGGATTAATGACAGCAATTCTGAAAAACTATTTCCAAATTCAATCCCCATACAGCTTTGGCTATAGTCTTGGTGAAACTAGTATGATGTTAGCCCAAGGTATTTGGACTAGCTTTAAAAGTACGAGCGATTATTTGAACTCATCTCCTTTATTTAAAACTCGGCTATCTGGTCCTAAAAACGCAGTTCGTCAGCATTGGGGATTACCCTTAATTCATGAAGGTAAAAGGGAAGAATTTTGGAGTAACTACATTTTGATATGTTCCTCTTCCCTAGTGCAAGAGGTTCTAAAAAATGAAAATCGGGTTTATACTGTTTTAATCAATACACCTGAAGAAGTCATTATTGCTGGTGAAACTAAAGCTTGTGAAAGAGTTATTCAAACTTTAAAATGTGACGCTTTTCCCACATCAATTAATCATGTAATTCATTGTGAACCAATGCACTCTGAATATGATGAATTAGTAAAGGTCAATACCTTACCTATCCAAACCAATTCAAAAACAATTTTCTATTCTGCGGCAGAATACGCACCCATGAAAATTGATAGTCATTTAATAGGCAAAAATATTGCTAAAGCCCTTTGTCACCAACTTGATTTTCCTCGCTTAGTTAATCGTGCCTACAATGATAATGTCAGAATCTTTATTGAAGTTGGTGTTGGTAGTAACTGTAGTCGTTGGATTAGCGAAATTCTCAAAGACAAAGGACATCTAGCTGTATCCCTAAATAGAAGAGGTGTAGATGATCATACCTCGATTATTAAAGCCTTAGCCAAACTATTTAGTCATCGAATTGAGTTGGATTTATCACCTTTATATTCTTTGCCTAATATCAAATTTGCAGAAGATACTTCTTTATTAGATTATCAACACAAAATGACACCTATCCCTAATTATCAAAGTTTAAATAAAAATAATGCCCGTATGGCTAAAGCACACAACTTTTTATTACAGTCCCGGCAAACATCACTCCAACAACTTAGTCTCTTTCTCCAACAGCAATTAGACTTGTACAAAAAAATGGTGATACAAGCCAAAAAAGAAAAGTAAAAATGGCGTTGCTGATTAAGGGTATGAATTTTAGTCTCACGCAAAGGCGCAAAGACGCAAAGGTTTGAGTTTTAAAGATTCAATTTGGCAATTTCATACCTCGATTCAGCAACGCCAAAATTTAAAGGTATGTGAAGAAAAGTAAAATCACTCAAAACTCTCTTCCTGTTCCCTGTTCCCTTGCCCCAACGACAATTTTTAACGCCCACCTACTTATTCACTGCAAAAATCATGTTAAAACAACATCAACAACTCAAATTTTCCCCTTCCATGAATAACAATTATCAAGGATGGCAAGGCGATTTAAATACTGTGTCCTTTGATGCAAAAAATATTAAAAATAAACTGATGAATTTGGATTCCCCTTGTTATATTCTGAATAAAGAAGGACAAATTGGTATTAGCAATGAAGGCAGTCTATCATATAGTGCTAACGGTAAAACTCAAAAGCTAGAAATGCTTTTAACTGTTCCTCCAATCGGATTTCATCAATTAGGTGATCCAGCTTTTCTAGAGTTCTACAGCGTCAAATATGCCTATATGACTGGAGCAATGGCTCAAGGTATTGCATCCGAAGAAATGGTAATTACCTTGGGAAAAGCCAACATTTTAAGCTCCTTTGGTGCAGGAGGTTTATCTCCTACCCGGATAGAAGCAGCAATTCACAAAATTCAACAAGCTTTGCATAACAAATCTTATGCTTTTAACTTACTTCATAGTCCTAGTGAACCTGCTATCGAAAGGCGTTTAATTGATTTGTATTTACAGCATCAAGTCAGAATAATTGAAGCCTCTGCATTCTTAGATTTAAGTGATAATATCGTCTACTATCGGGCGGCTGGACTGAGTTTAAATTCAGCCAATGAAATCGAAATCAAAAACAAAATTATTGCTAAAGTTTCTCGTCGGGAAGTTGCTACTAAATTCCTCCAACCTGCACCTACAAAAATTTTAACTCAATTAGTTGAACAAGGGTTAATTACTGAATTGCAAGCTAATCTTGCCGCAAAAATTCCTATGGCTGATGATATTACCGTAGAAGCAGATTCAGGAGGACATACAGATAATCGTCCACTGGTTTGTTTATTACCTTCTATTTTAGAATTAAGGGACGAAATTCAAGGTAAATATGATTATGAAAAACCCGTAAGAATTGGTGTGGCTGGGGGAATTTCTACACCGCAATCAGCCCTAGCAGCTTTAATGATGGGTGCGGCTTATATTGCCACTGGTTCTATTAATCAATCTTGCGTTGAAGCTGGAACTTCAGAATATACAAAAAAGCTCCTAGCTGAAGCAGAAATGACTGATGTAATGATGGCACCTGCGGCTGATATGTTTGAAATGGGAGTCAAATTACAAGTTCTTAAACGGGGAACTCTCTTCCCCCTTCGCGCTCAAAAATTATGGGAATTATACAGAAACTATAATTCATTTGCAGAAATTCCCCCAGATGAAATAGAAAAGTTAGAAAAACAAATTCTGCGAAAAACAATTTCCGAAATTTGGCAAGAAACATCTACTTATTTATCTCAACGTAACCCAGAAAAATTAAGTAAAGCTGCCAATAATCCTAAACTAAAAATGGCGTTAATATTTCGCTGGTATTTAGGATTATCTTCCCGGTGGTCTAATACTGGAGAAAAGGGTCGAGAAATTGATTATCAAATTTGGTGTGGACCAGCAATGGGAAGTTTTAATAATTGGGTACGTGGTTCTTATTTAGCTGATATTAATAATCGTCGAGTAGTTAATGTGGCAGATGAAATTATGACAGGTGCAGCGTATTTGTATCGGATTCAAAACTTGAAAATTCAAGGCTTACAAATGCCAGAAGAATACAGTCAATATCATCCACAAAGTAGCTTGGGTTGAGGGACAGTGTTCGCGTAGCGTGCCGAAGGCATAACCCAACATTAGCGGTAGGATAGCAAGGGGTGTTGGGTTTCGTCCATTGGTGTCAACTTAAGCTCAAATCCCTACCACATCTCGTTCCTAGTCTCTGACTAGGAATGCAGTTGATGAGGCTCTGCCTCTAATATTATTGAAGGCAGAGCCTTCTAGAATTCATTCCCAGTCAGAGACTGGGAATGAGATGACTTGAGTTCTTTGCGGGATAGAGGTTTTACGTGAACGTACCTCAACCAAACCTAAGTAGGTGAACACAATAAAACCAAACTGTGTAAAGAAATGTAAAATCGCCCAAACCCTCTTCACTCTTGCCTCTTGCCTCTTGCCTTTTGCCTTGCCATAACGACAATTTTCAACGCTCACCTACTTACATTTTACCAAAGGTTGTGATAAATATGGCTATAAATAGAAAGTTAGGACAGCTAGAAGAAACAATGGAAATCCTGAATCAACGGGCTAAAACATGGAATGTAGTTACTATTAGCCGGATTCGAGGAAATATTCAAGAAACAGTTCTCAGACAGTCTTTAAATATTATTCAATATCGTCATCCTGCGCTTAATTCTCATATTATTAACTCTCGAAATTCTTACTATTATCAGTCTAAAGGTACAGGAAAACTTCCTTTGCAAGTTGTTAATATTAGAGAAAGTCAGGAATGGGAAGCGATCGTTAATGCAGAAATGAATCAGGTAATTGATAGTAGTAAATACCTGCTGCGAGTCGTACTTGTCAAGATATTAAATCAGCAAAATATTAATTATCTGATTACAACCACACATCATGCTATTACCGACGGTTTATCAAGTGTCCAACTTCACTCAGAAATTTTAACCTACTGTCAAAAGATTACCGAAGGTAAATCTCTTCCCATAGTTACTACTTTAGAACCACTTCCACCCATTGAAAAACTATTACCCACTTGGACAAATAGTTTCAAAAGCAAACTAGGTAGAGTTGCTTTATTATTAAATATTGCATTTCAAAAATATTGGAATCAACCAAAAGCATTAAGAGTAGAAAAATATGTTCCTATTTCTCAACGTCGTTGCGAAATCATTCATAGACAACTTAGTGAAGAATCAACACGGCAGTTTATTCAGCAATGCAGACAAGAAAATACTACAGTACAAAGTGCTTTATGTGCGGCACTAATGTTAACAGTCTCCAAACAACTGACTAAAAACCATGAAGATAATATTCCAGTTAGTTGTTTATCATATCTTGATTTAAGAAGACGGTTACAACCAGAAATTAGTACAGAGAATATGACGGTTTTAGCAGCGTCTTTGATGAAATTTTATAGAATTACCAATAATACATCTTTTTGGGAATTAGCGCGAAAAGTAAAACATAATCTCAATGAAAAAATTCACCAAGGAGAAATTTTTCAAATGATATATCTAGCTAAATATTTGATAAATTTTTCTTTACTATTCCCTAATCAAGTATCTCCTACAGTCTCAGTTTCCAATCTTGGTAAAGTCAATATTCCCCATACTTATGGAGAATTAGAACTAGAGGAAATCAGTTTTGTTGGTTCTCATGCTTTATATGCAGGAATGTTTATTGTTCACGCTGCTACTTTTCAGGAAAAAATGACCCTAAATTTTGTCTTTTCTCAACCTTCACTTAATCAGCAAACTATGGAAAGACTTGTTGATCATTGCATTGATTCTATCATGAAAGTCTCATCGCGTTACTTAATACCAGTAGGTACATAAATGAATAACAATATCTCTAATTCTCTCTCAGAAAACCAAGATAACGCTACTAAAATACAAGCTTGGTTAGTTTCGGAAATTTCCTCTTTACTGGGAGTTAATCCAGAAGAAATAAATATTCGTGAACCTTTAGATAGTTACGGTTTAGACTCAGCACAAACCATAGTTATCGCTAGTAAAGCCGAAAAGTTTTTGGGATTCAAATTATCACTTATCCACCTTTGGTATTATCCCACCATTGAAGAACTTTCTCTCAGATTATCTGAAGAATTAGAAAATTCTCAGTCAGAAATTATCCAGATATAACCTCTACAAATTCTGTTTAATTACTGACAAACCAGTTTTTCCTCCTTGATTATTGGGACACTTCGCTAGATTAGGGTAGCCTAATTGAGCCAGGTGTCCTCTTTTCTAAATTCCTATTTTTCAACACGGGAGATTTTGTGATGAACGCAGCGGAAATTTTAGCAAAACTCACTCAACAAGGTGTATTATTTTGGTCAGAAAATAGCAAACTGAATATTCGTTCTCCCAAGGGTGTAATTACTCCAGAAATACAAATAGAAATAGCTAAATATAAAGAAGATATTTTAGCATTAATTCAGGAAATGAATGTTACTAATGACTATGTTCATGAACCTTTAATGCAAGGTATTAGTTTACAAACTATTGGTAAATTAATTGGTGGTTTTTCTGGAGAGTCACCCACGGGATATCAAATTCCAGTTATTAATCCTCAGTTTATGGCTGAGAACTTAAAAGTGACTTTTAGACCTTTACCGGATTATTATGATAATCAAGTTATTGTCAGATTTCGCCAACAATTAATATTTTATCTCCAAAAGCATGGGGTGAAGGTAATTCCTTGGAAAGAAGCAACAACGGAATTGAAACATACCATTAAAATTCCCGTTATTAACTGGCATAAATCTTTGAAAATGCAGAGTGTCAGAGCAGATATTGATGCTGTAATAGATGTAGAAAGACCAAATTCATGGTTAAGAAAATTAGGAATATTTGTCGCTGAAACTTGGTATAAGTTATCTTATACATGGCTGAAAGAAAAACAAAAAATGTCTGTTGTACAAATTGCTAAGTTAAGTAGTTGGGCTGAAGATCATGCTGCTAAATATGTTGAAGATCCAACAAATACACAAGTAATAATTTTAACCGATATAGATGATGAATTTGTTAATCCACTTACACCCTATCCAGAAAAAATTCGCATTGGCATAAATACATTGGTGAAAACTTTTTCAGAAATTGTGATTGGTGTATCTCATGAAAAGTTTTCAATTCTGAATATGAATCTTTCTGATTCTAATTTTGCCCCCAATGAAGTCGAGAACTTTGCCTTAAAATCACTGATTCCCAAAGTATTTGTGCCGATTACTCCATTATTAATTAGTCGTTTTGAAATAGGAGAATATAATCCTCATTTATCAACCTATGCTGGAAAATTAATTAAATTAGGGCAAGATTTAGCATCTACAGGGTTATTTCCGGCTGGGTTTAAATTAGATGAAGTTGTTAAAAGAAAATCCCATAGAGATATTGTGAATGTCATTGTGAATGGCAGAACAGGAGTATCTTATGGTTTTGTGGCTTATGCTGAACCTCCTCATTATGTAGGGAAGCCAGAAATCACTATTGATGAATGGGATAATTTATTACCTGTAGCGGGATTTAGTAGTTATGAACTTCGCCAAAATGAACAAGGTAGACGTTATATAAAACTAAATATCAACGCCGAAAATAGATTTAAGCAAATACCTGATATTTGGCTAGTTAGTTCTCGTTCTGGGGCAAATAAAACAGATTTAAGCATTGATACTGATATTCTACGGATTGGTTTACAAGACAAATTACATCTGCAATTACCATTAGGAAGTAATGCACAAAAAGCAGATATTAAACCATCCTATGATATCTATGTGATGTTAGCTATTAGTTTGGCTGCGGCTTTATATACACCAGAATTAATTGCTAATGGTGCGCCAATTGTTCACTTTCATGGTTATCCTGATGTTGATTGGTTTCAAGAAAAGGAATATTGTGTGGGGATGAATAATCCTTCTGTACCTTGTGGAACTTATGAATCAGGGGTTTTCAACTTTTTAGGAATTGCTGATTTAGGTGATCAAATAATCAGTGATGTCAATTTAATTAGCTTAGTAGAACCAGATCATGGGACAAATTTTATTGCTAATGATTTGGAGTATTTAGTAAATAGGTTAAAGGCTGGGTGTGTGACTGGACAAATTGAATTAGGTGGGAAAAATTTCCCTTCTCTGAAAAATCGCTAACAAGATCCCCGTAACAAGATCCCCGACTTCTTTAAGAAGTCGGGGATCTGATTTAGCTACGGTGTACACACAAGTTATCGAATCACCATTATTCCTCAAATTACCCCTCCCTAACCCTCCCCTTGTAAAGGGGAGGGAACTGGATTTTTATTGTTTCCCCCCAAAGCATCGGCTAGGGTGTACACACAAGTTATTGAATCACCATTATTCCTCAAATTACCCCTCCCTAACCCTCCCCTTGTAAAGGGGAGGGAACTGGATTTTTATTGTTTCCCCCCAAAGCATCGGCTAGGGTGTACAC